>CAILMK010000172.1 GCA_903835275.1 uncultured bacterium
ATCAGGGAATATCTTCAAAAACACAAACCCGCTTCCACCCTTCTCCCTTTTTCACAAATGGAAGAAGTATTTCCCGGAGCATATATTATAGACAATTTACTTACAATCGGAATAAAATCTAAAAACGAATTTACTATGAACATGGAAGAATTATCACTAAAAGGCAAACACAATCGTTACAACACAATGGCATCTGCCATTGCAGCACGTATCCTTGAGGTACGTAAGGATGTCACGCGCGAAGCTCTTCGCAGTTTCCAGAGCATTGACCACAGGTTAGAAACTGTTGCCATCATCAGGGACGTGCAATACGTCAATGACAGCAAGGCAACAAACGTCAATTCTGTATGGTTTGCATTGGAAAGCTTCAACCAGCCGATCATCTGGATTGCGGGTGGAGAAGACAAGGGCAATGATTACAGTGAAATAAAATCACTCGTAAAAGAACGTGTAAAAGCAATGATCTGCCTCGGTGTAGACAATACAAAACTACACGAGGAATTTGCTACTGAAGTTCCAACAATGTCAGATGCAAGTTCAATGCAGGAAGCCATTAAAAAGGCAGCATCACTTGCACAACCTGGTGATGTTGTATTACTTTCTCCTGCTTGCGCAAGCTTCGATCTTTTTGAAAACTACGAAGACCGCGGCAGACAGTTCAAACAACAAGTTTTGACACTGGCGTAAAAGCGCGAACAGGTAGTAGAATGATTTATAACATGTGTTCAATGAATTTTAAATTGACTGATTAAGTTAATTCTAAAATTCCGCGAATTCTGATTCTGACTAATATGAATTGGTTAATATCCCGAACAAAAGGTGACCTGGTGATCTGGGGAATAGTATTGTGCCTCTCATTGTTTTCCATACTTGCTGTTTACAGCTCTACGGAAACGATGGCATATAAACTTAAAGATGGTAATACAGAATATTATCTCTTCAAGCATTTATTCCTGATGGCATTCGGATTGATACTTATGTATTTTGCACATACGATCAATTACAAATATTATTCGCGCATCGCACAGATTGCACTTGTGATCTCCATACCACTCCTGATCGTTACATATTTTCTTGGTAGTAGCGTAAACCAGGCACACAGGTGGATAACACTTCCCGGAATTAATTTAAGTTTCCAGACTTCGGATCTTGCCAAGCTTGCATTGATAATGTATACTGCACGCATGCTTGCCAAAAAGCAGGATGTGATCCAGGATTTCTGGAAGGCAACTGTGCCAATCATGGGTGCCGCATGTATAATATGCATTTTAATTTTACCCGCCAATCTTTCCACTGCAGCAGTTTTGTTTGCCACTAATCTGCTGCTCATGTTCATAGGGCGGATGAATTGGAAACATATTCTCAGTATTGTTGGAATCGGATTATTCACTCTCATTGTTAGCATATTTATTTTACATAAAATTGGTGGAATAGGCCGTGTAGATACCTGGTGGAACCGTATTGAAAATTACACTTCAGGAGGAGAAGAAAAAACATTCTTCCAGAACCAGCAGGCAAACATTGCCATTGCTACAGGTGGTGTTCTTGGAAAGGGACCTGGAAACAGTATTCAGAAAAATTTCCTTCCAAATCCCTACGCGGATTTTATTTTCGCGATCATCATCGAAGAATATGGACTTGCAGGAGCATGCGTCTTAATATTTTTATATCTATTACTTCTTTACCGAAGCATTGGAATTGTACTAAAAAGTCCGCGAGCGTTTGGCGCACTGCTTGCCGCCGGACTTAGTTTAAGTTTGGTGTTGCAGGCATTCATCAACATGGGCGTTGCCACACATTTATTCCCGGTTACGGGATTAACATTACCACTCGTAAGTATGGGTGGAACATCCTTGTGGTTCACAAGTATCGCCTTCGGAATAATATTGAGTGTAAGCAGGGATATTGAAGAAAAAGAAAACCTCGAAGCCGTACCGGCATTAATATAATTTGTCATTGCGAAGATTGTAAAATGCAATCTGCAAAACAATAACAGAACATGAGCAAAGACAACATGAAAATAATTATCAGCGGTGGAGGAACAGGAGGCCATGTATATCCTGCGCTTGCCATTGCTGACTATATAAAGAATCATTATCCGGGGACAGAAATACATTTCATAGGTGCGAAAGGACGCATGGAAATGGAGAAGGTACCGCAATACGGATATAAAATTGACGGCCTTTGGATCAGCGGGTTTCAACGGAAAAACTTATTCAAGAATCTTCTTCTTCCTTTTAAGATCATCAGTAGCTTTTTGAAAGTGAATTCCATTATCAGTGAATTTAAACCGGATGCTGTTGTTGGTGTTGGCGGGTACGCAAGCGGACCCTTGCTGTATGTAGCTGCGCGAAGGAAAATTCCTTCGCTCATTCAGGAACAAAATTCTTATCCCGGTGTTACGAATAAAGTGTTGGCATCACGTGCCAATAAAATATGTGTAGCTTATCCGGATATGGAAAAATATTTTTCAAAAGAGAAAATTGTTTATACAGGAAATCCTGTTCGTGATTTTTCCAATGTAAATTCCATTCCTCCCGTAGAAGCATTTTCCTATTTCGGACTGGAGCCGGGAAAACCAACACTTTTAATTATTGGCGGAAGTTTGGGCGCAAGAACCATTAATAACAGTATTCTGAAAAATATTGATTCCATCATTGGTGAAGATATTCAACTAATATGGCAAACAGGAAAATTTTATTACGAGGAAATAAAAAACCAACTCGAAGGTAAACTCAATAAGAATATCTGGATCCAGCCTTTCATTGAACGAATGGATTACGCATACTCTACTGCGGATGTTGTTGTATCAAGAGCCGGAGCCATTTCCATATCTGAATTATCGCTTGCAGGGAAAGCCACTGTTTTGGTTCCATCTCCCAATGTTGCAGAAGACCATCAAACCAAAAATGCAATGGTGCTCATTGAAAAAGAAGCCGCATTATTAGTCAAGGATATTGAAGCAGGTGGCAACCTTATTCCTGTATCAATGAAATTGCTCCGTGATAAATCATTGCAGGAAAAATTAGCACGCAATATTAAAACGCTTGCCAAACCGGAAGCAACGCATGATATAGTGAACGAATTAATCACTCTTATAAAAAGCAATCAACGTGGAATTTAAAAATATTTATCTGGTTGGTATTGGAGGCATTGGGATGAGTGCACTCGCACGTCATTTTAATGCGATTGGATGCAATGTGGCAGGATATGATAAAACTCCGTCATCCCTAACAAACCAATTGGTAGCAGAGGGAATGTCCATTCACTTTGAGGATAATATTGATCTTATAGGAGATGAATTCCAGGACAAACAAAATACACTTGTAATATATACGCCTGCCATTCCAAAAGCTCATCTGGAATTAAATTATTTCTTTGACAACGGATTTTTAGTGCGCAAAAGAGCCGATGTACTGGCATGGCTAACAGAGGGAAAAACAACCATTGCCGTGGCAGGCACGCATGGTAAAACAAGCACTGCAGCATTGATAGCACATTTATTGAAAACGGCAAATATTCCGTTCTTCGGATTACTTGGCGGAATTTCAGTTAACTACAATACTAATTATATACGTCCGGAAAGCGGTGAAGCCGATATAATCGTTGTTGAAGCGGATGAATACGACCGCTCCTTCCTGCGCCTGCATCCTGATGTTGCAATAATTACTGCGGTAGAACCCGATCATCTGGATATCTACGGGACCTTTGAAAAATTAAAAGAAGCTTATTCGGATTTTGCCTGTTTGGTAAAACCTGACGGGAAACTTATTGTTAACAGCGATGTTTCCCTGCTAAAAACACCCATGGCAAAATTATGCAGCTATTCCAGTAAATACAAGGCAGATTGTTTCGGAGAAAATATCCGGATCAGAAACCGAAAATATTATTTTGATGCTACCATTGGAGATATACATATAAACAATATTGAAATGGGTGCACCCGGAAGGCACAATATAGAAAATAGTCTTGCTGCGATGGGAGCGATACGTACAGTAATACCGGCGGCTTCGGATTACTTCAAGGAAGGACTTGCAAGTTTCAAAGGTGTATGGAGAAGGTTTGAGGTGATCGTTCAAAACGAACACAACGTATATATTGATGACTATGCACACCACCCTACCGAAATTGAAGTAACCATTCAAACGGTGAAGGAACTATATCCCGATAAAAAGATCACGGGAATTTTCCAGCCGCACCTTTTTTCGCGTACCAGAGATCTTGCCGATGAATTTGCAAAAAGCCTTTCCATGCTGGACGAATTGTATCTGCTTCCCATTTATCCTGCGCGTGAGTTACCCATGGAAGGCGTGACTTCTGAATTGATACTTGACAAGGTTACTTCCCCATTCAAGAAAGTTCTGGGGAAAGAAGAAATACTTGAGGAAATAAAATTGAAGCGCCCTGAGGTTTTACTTACCATTGGCGCCGGAGATATTGACAGGCTGATTCCCGAAATAAAAAGGATACTGTTATGAAAAAATTAATAGAAAAAATAAAGTTGTTTTTTTCGGGAAGCAGGATCTATATTCTTCCGGGAATTTCAGTAGTTGCGGTATTTATTTTAGTAGGATTTGCGGAAAAAAGTCACCGATCCAAGGCTTGTGAGAACCTCAATGTGGATATCCTCGATGAAGAGGAATATCAATTTATTAACAAAAAAGACATCATCAATATCATCACAAATCACGGTACTGACCCAATTCAAGGTACTAACATATCCACAATCCAGTTAAGGCAAATTGAGAACCGGCTTCTTCAAAACTCCTTCATCAAGGATGCGCAGGCCTATATTGACATGAAGCCCGAAATGTTTGTAAAGATCAAACAACGGATTCCGGTGGCAAGGATCGAGAATTCAAAAGGCGAGCAATACTATATTGACAACGAGGGAAAAACAATGCCTCTCTCTCCTAATTTTACGGCAAGGGTACCGATTGTTACCGCTTCTTTTTCTCCGGCAAACAATGACAGCACCCTTAATAAGTTTAATACTGTCCTGTTCAAATTTATTGCAAACATTGACCGGGATAAATTTGCAAGCGCACTTTGCGGTCAGATTACTGTGGATAACCGTTACGAATTTTCCATAATACCGAGGCTCGGGAACATGGAGATTTTCATGGGAGACACTTCTGATTTTCCTAATAAAATCGTAAGATTGAAGTCATTTTATAAGTCATCTTTGCCACAGGCGGGATGGGATAAATACAGCAGCATTAGCGTTAAGTACAGGAACCAGGTTATAGCAACAGAAAATAAACAATAAATGGAAAATAACGAAATCGTAGTCGGACTGGATATTGGCACCACAAAAATTTGCGCCATCGTAGGCCGTGCCAATGAATACGGCAAAATTGACATCCTCGGAATGGGCAAATGCGAATCCGAAGGTGTTAAACGCGGCGTGGTTATTAATATCCAGAAAACTGTTAACTCCATCAAGACCGCTGTCGAGCAAGCCGCACGCACAGCGAATGTTGATATTGCCCGTGTGCACGTCGGCATCGCAGGACAGCACATCAAGAGCCTGCGCCACCGTGGCATGATCACCCGCAATAACGGCGAGGATGAGATTGACCAGTTTGACATTGATCGCCTGAACAAGGACATGAACAAGCTTGTGATGCAGCCCGGCGAAGAAATTATCCACGTTATTCCGCAGGAATACATCGTGGATAACGAAACAGGCATTAAGGACCCTATCGGAATGGCAGGAATACGCCTTGAGGCAAACTTCCATATCATCACCGGGCAGATCACTGCCATACGCAACATCTACCGTTGTGTGGAAAGGGCAGGCTTGCATGTAGACGGCGTTATTCTTGAGCCCCTCGCCTCTTCTGATTCCGTTTTAACGGAAGATGAGAAAGAAGCAGGTGTTGCACTGGTAGACATCGGAGGTGGTACCACTGACATTGCAATCTTCAAGGATGGCATTATCAGGCATACTGCAGTTATTCCATTGGCAGGAAATATTATTACAGAAGATATCAGGGAAGGTTGTTCCGTAATGCTTAAGCAAGCCGAAGCCATGAAAATGAAATTCGGTTCTGCGCTGGCTAATGAAGCTACCGATAATGAGATTATCGCGATCCCCGGTTTGAAGGGGCGCGAAGCAAAGGAAATTTCCGTAAAGAATCTTGCACACATTATCCAGGCAAGGGTTACAGAAATTTTTGAACATGTGATGTTTGAAATCAAGAACAGCGGATACCAGCATAAACTCATCGCCGGTATCGTGGTAACAGGCGGTGGAAGCCAATTGAAACATATCGCTCAGCTGATCGAGTATGTTACCGGAATCGATGCAAGGGTTGGATACCCTACTGAACATTTATCCAAGGGAATGACAGAAGAAGTCAGCAGCCCGATGTTTGCAACAGGGATCGGACTTGTCATGAAAGGCATGACTACTGCACCTGAACAGATATTGACTGAGAAACCAATAGGCAGCAGCAGCAAAAAAATATCCCTGAATGGTAATTTCATGGATAAGCTGAAAGGTTGGTTCAGCGAAGATGTGGATGATTACGAAAAATAGAATTATAAGGAGTTAAAAATATGACTTTAAAGTTTGATATACCAATGAGCAATTCAATTATCAAAGTATTTGGTGTAGGCGGTGGCGGAAGCAATGCTGTAAACCACATGTACAAACTTGGCATTAAAGGCGTGGACTTTGTTGTCTGCAATACAGATGCGCAAGCCCTCGAATTAAGCCCTGTTCCCATTAAATTACAAATAGGGAATCACCTTACTGACGGAAGGGGTGCAGGCTCCAAACCGGAAGTGGGCCAGAAAGCTGCGCAGGAAAGTATTGAGGAGATCAAGAACGTACTTTCCCAGCACACCAAAATGGTATTCATCACTGCCGGCATGGGCGGCGGTACCGGAACAGGTGCTGCTCCTGTAATTGCGCAGGCAGCGAGGGAACTCGGTGTACTTACAGTGGGGATCGTTTCAAAGCCATTCCTGTTTGAAGGCCCGCAAAGGAATGGAAAAGCAAGGGAAGGAATTGAAAACCTGAGGAAGTATGTAGATACTCTTTTGGTTATTGATAATGAAAAGATCCGCGAAATATTCGGCAACGCAAAATTTTCCGAAGCATTTGCACAGGCGGATAATATCCTTGCTACCGCAGCTAAAGGTATCGCGGAAATTATAACTGTTACAGGATACATCAACGTGGATTTCGAAGATGTACGTACTGTAATGTCTGATAGCGGTGTTGCCATCATGGGTTGTGGTCTGGGTGTTGGTGAAGACAGGGCGCTGAATGCAGTTATGGGTGCACTTGATTCACCGTTACTAAGTGAAAACAACATTCATGGTGCGGCAAATATTTTATTAAATATCACAAGTGGCACTGATGAAATTTCAATGGACGAAATTTCACAGATCACTTCTTATATACAGGAAGAAGCAGGAAGCGAAA
>CAILMK010000173.1 GCA_903835275.1 uncultured bacterium
AAAGATACTATGGCTGACATCAAATTCTACCTTGAAAAGCGCAAAGACAAGGAAACGGGCGAACTCCTTACAGAGAATGTTCCAATACTTCTTTTTTACAGTTTTGGCGGACAACGGCTTCAATACTATACGGGACACAGGATAGATGCTGCAAAATGGGATGCTGCAAACCAAAAAGCAAAAAAGGGATTTACTCAGGCTTCCAATATCAACAATGACCTGACAGACCTCAAGACTAAAGTAAATGGATTGATTGATACTGCCAAAGCCTTGAAAACACCTTTGTCTGTCCGATATTTCAAGGACGGGCTTAAGGATAAGCTTGTAGTAAAACAACATCATTCTTTTTTACAAGCCTACGCAGAGTTCATGGAAACCTCAAAACTTACCAAAGGCGATGGAACCATTAGGAATCTTAAAAGTACGCTCACAATACTTCAGGAGTTCAGCAAGCTCTCAGGAATCCGATTAGACTTTGATACTATTGACCAAAACTTTTACAACAAGTTCCTTGAATATTGTTTTACCATTCGAGGAGTTAAGAACAACTATACAGGCAATCTAATTAAGAACCTTAAGGCGTTCCTGAACTATGCCACCGATAAAGAATACAACACCAACCTTGCTTATAAAAAGAAGAGTTTTAAAAAACTGGTAGAAGAACCGGAGATCATTTACCTTACTTATGACGAACTCATACGCCTTTATAATTTCAAATTTACGGATAAGCGTTTGCAGGAAACAAGGGATGTGTTTTGCTTTGGTTGTTTCACCGGAATGAGGTATGGGGATATAAAGGCATTAGCCCCTGAAAACATACGCAAGGACTTTATAGTTTACAGGGTTGTCAAGACAGACGAAAACAATTCCATCCCATTAAATGCCTATTCAACTGCCATACTGAAGAAGTACAAAGGACATCCGGAACATTGCTTGCCAGTGGCATCCGAGTTTGAAATCAATGATTCATTAAGGGAACTGGCTAAAATGGCAAAACTAAGACGCAGTATCCAGCAAACCCATTATCAAGGAATGAAACGTATAACCACCAAGGAACCCTTATACGACGCTATTACCTTTCACGTAAGCAAGAAGACCTTTATGACCAACTTTCTTGCCAAGGGAGGCAGCTTGATCACAGCTATGGCTATTACAGGGAATAAGGACATGAAGACTGCCCGTAGATATTTTAAAGTAGTGGATACCCTTAAATCAGAAGAGATGAAGAAAGTGTTTGGTGGTGTGTCCTGACCTATGAACCTCAACTATTCATAGTACGTTGTAGAAAAGATGGAGGTAGGTCCTCCGAAAGCGGCTGATAAGAGCAGCTTTCAAACCACCCTAAGCTGCATTTGTTAATAGCCTTTGTAGTGAGCGTTAGGGGAAAAGGTTGTAGCATGACTACGATCAGGTACGTATAAAAGAGGCAAACGAAAGTGAACCCTTGATGAAGCATCGAAACACTTACGACGACATCAAAACCGCAGTGTTTCCGAAACTGCGGGATAAGCACGGCGGACGACTTATTTTCTGGCCGTGCGGTGTCCGGTGTAGAAGGGGTGCGACTTTTATACAGGCTTTTCTATGAAACAGGAGAAGCAGCAATGCAATGGTAACTGAAAGGTTCAAGAGGAAATCCCTCAAGGCTGATAGTAAGGATGTGCATTGTTGCGGCGGACTACAGCGTAGTAGTGATGAAGTTTCTGTAATGGAAATGGAGCGAAGGCTGTAGCTCATTGGACGAATTTATTTTAACAACCATTTAAAAGTGGGAGGATTAGAATGGACGAATCAAAGTCATTGCCAATTACCAAGAGAATGGTATGGAAGGCGTACATGAGTGTTAAGGCAAGCAATGGTGGTGCAGGTATTGATAATAAAAGCCTCGAAGATTTCGCGGCTGATTTATACAATAATCTGTACAAGCTATGGAACCGCCTTACCTCTGGCAGTTATTTTCCCCCTGCGGTAAAAGAAGTTGAGATACCAAAAGGGGATGGAAAAGTGCGTAAACTGGGCATACCTACCGTAACCGATAGAATAGCTCAGATGGTATTGAAGAAATACCTTGAACCAAAGTTAGAACCTATTTTTCATTGTAATTCGTTTGGCTACCGTCCACAAAGAAGAGCCCATCAAGCTCTGGAACAAGCCGACATGAATTGCAGGAAATTGGATATGGTAATAGACTTGGACATACAAGGATTCTTTGATGAAATAGACCATGAGTTATTGTTTAAGGCGTTACAAAAGCATACACAAGATGATTGGGTCTTACTGTATGCAGGGAGGTGGCTAAGAGCTTCGGTGCAGACAAAGGATGGAATAGTTAGGCAAAGAACGGTAGGAACACCGCAAGGTGGAGTAATCAGTCCTTTATTAGCTAATTTGTTTCTACATTACAGTTTCGATAAATGGATGGAAATTAAATTTCCAGACCTGCCATTTGAACGGTATGCAGATGACATCATCATTCATTGCGCTACACCTAAGCAAGCAGAATATGTACTTGACCTGGTAAGGAAAAGACTGGCAGCTTGTAAATTGAGATTGCATCCGGAGAAGACAAAGATTGTTTATTGCCGGACGAGTTCTCGTAACAAACGCTCACACCCAATAGTGAGCTTTGACTTTCTCGGGCATACATTCAAGCCGAGAGAGAGCATCGGCGTTCACGGTCGTATATTTTGTAGCTACTCTCCTGCCATAAGCAACAGAGCAGCGAAAAGAATAAACGATGAGATCAGGGGAATGGGGATACATAAGAGATCAAGAAGGAAACTGGAAGAAATAGCCAGTATGCTGAATCCAAGGATCAGCGGCTGGATAAACTATTACGGAAAGTTTCGCAAATCCGAATTAGGAAAGAAACTCTTTTATATACTCAATAACCGTCTTTTCAAGTGGGTCAGATGCACATACAAGCGGTACCGCAATAATATCTGGGGAGCGATCCGGTGGCTCAGAAGAGTCGCTAAATCTCAACCTTTTCTATTTGTACATTGGCAACATGGCTTTTTGCCATAAGACTGAACAATGAGAAGAGCCGTATGAGCCGAGAGGTTCAAGTACGGTTCCGTGAGAGGGTGGGGTGAAATTCCCTGCCCTACTTGACGTTGAGATAAGTTGAATATTCCAGTAAAAAAAATAGCCTGTGAACTTTACAGGCTATTTTTTTTATGCAACTTTTTTTAGATACACTTGTAATAGACGTCTTTTAGACGTCTATCCTATACGTTTATCCGTCTTTTAGGGATAAATCAACAATGATACTCAACTTGTTGAAAAATATGTTGAAATAAACTTGTTTTTGAACAAACCTTTGCTTAGCTTTGTAAACTTTAGGATTAGCATGAAAAAGAACCTCTCCAAGATAACCATCAAGTTCTTCCTTAACCGGAACCTTGCCCCTATGAGGCAACATGGCAAATCGTTCTATCCTCTTTATGTCCTGACTACCTTCCAACGTAAAAGCACCCAATTTAGAAGCAAGTCCGAGGAATACTTTGAGGACTTTGAAAGCCTCAAAAAAGATCGTCCTGATATTCTCGAATTTGAAGAACGTATCCTTCGCAAAATGGTTGAGTATGAAGTTGAAAAAGTTGGGGAAGATAAATTCACGCTGAAAGGATTAAGTGAACGCTACCCCTATTATGCTACTTCTATATTTATTGCCTT
>CAILMK010000174.1 GCA_903835275.1 uncultured bacterium
CGTTTCTAAATCTGAAATCTGAAATCTGAAATCGTACATCGTAAATTCCGTATCTTTGCCCCCTTTTATTTATCATGTGGGCTAACCTCGCTACTCTCATTATACGCCATCGCGTGATCATCCTGGTAATCATGGGGTTGATCACTGCCTTTATGGGCTATGAGGCTGCTCAGGTGGAGTTAAGCTACGAGTTTCCGCAGGTAATACCCCAGAGCGATCCCGATTTTGTTTATTACCGCCAGTTCAAGGACCAATTCGGCGAGGATGGAAATATCATAACCATAGGCTTTAAAAGCAAGGACGTATTCCAGATTGATGTACTGAAAGACTGGTATTGCCTTGCAAAGGATCTTGAACAAGTTCCGGGCGTGGATACAGTAGTTTCAATAGCTTCACTGCCCTGGGTGGAAAAGAATTCCGAGTTGCATAAATTCATCATGCATCCGCTTATTCCCGTGGAGCCTGAAAGCCAGGAATCGGCGGATTCCATTAAAAGGGCATTGCTGAATCTTCCGTTTTACCATTTGCTTTTGTACAATGAACAAACGAATGCGACATTAATAGCAATCCGGGTAAAGCAGAAAACCCTTGTATCCAAGGACCGAGCTGCCCTCATTGTAAATACCCGTAAGCTCGGTGATGCATTTGGTATGAGTCATAATGTTGAGATGCATTATTCCGGATTGCCTTATATCCGGACGCGGTACGCGCAAAAAATACAGAATGAACTGAATATTTTTCTTGGTTTATCAGTTTTGGTGACGGCACTCATCCTACTGGTGTTCTTCAGGTCATTTTACAATGTAATATTCCCTCTGATCATCATCGTTGTTATCCTGATATGGACGCTTGGGATCATAGTGCTGTACGGATACAAAATAACGCTGCTAAGTGCGCTTATTCCGCCGCTCGTCGTCATTATTGGCATACCGAATTTTGTCTATTTTCTGAATAATTATCACCAGGAATACAAAAGGCACCGTAGGAAACTCTATGCCATTACGCGCATGGTGGGTAATATAGCGCAGGTGGTATTTCTGAATAATACTACCACAGCCATAGGCTTCGGCGTATTATTTTTCATTGATAGCCCTATACTAAAGGAATTCGGTACCATCGCTTTTACAATGATCGTGCTGACGTATTGCATCACCCTTATTTTGATGCCGATTGTTTTCAGCTTATTGCCGGATCCCAAGACGCGTCATCTTCATTATCTCGAAAATCCGATAATGAAACGCTTCCTGAATGGCATTAATAACCTTGCCCAGAATAACCGTAAAAAAGTATATGCAACATCTATTATTCTATTGGTTGTTGCACTCTTTGGAATGACCAAGCTAAAGGATATTGGTTTTATCCTTGACGATGTGCCAAAGAATGATAAACTTTCAGTCGACCTTAATTTCTTCCAGGATAATTTCAAGGGGATCATGCCTTTTGAAATTACAGTAGATACCAAAAAGAAAAATGGTTTATTGAATCTGAACCGTCTTGAGCAGATTGAACAATTGGAGGATACGATCAAGCATATCCCTGAATTTGCTGCTCCCATGTCCATTGTTGACGTGGTGAAATTTGCACGCCAGTCTTTTTATAATGGCGATTCCAGCAAGTATGGATTGTTAAGTTCACGTGAGCAGGTATTCATGCTGCCATACATTAAAAAACTGAATGCAAAAAGCACTATTGGTGTGAGCATGATGGATAAGAATATGCAACTGGCGCGTGTTTCCGTAAAAATTGCGGATGTAGGCTCCGTGCGCCTGGAGCAAATTGAAAAGAGATTAAAGAAAGATGCAGTAAGTATATTCGGCAAGGACGTTGATTTCCGAATTACAGGATATAGTTTTATTTTCCTGAAAGGGAATAAATATCTTATCGTAAATCTGATCTGGAGCCTCGCGCTTGCCATCGGATTGATTATTATTGTGATCGCTATTTTATTCCGTTCATTCAGGTTGGTGGTGATTGCATTGGTGCCGAATTTTCTTGCCCTCATTATCACCGGTGGTATCATGGGCTATTTCGGTATCCATTTAAAACCAAGTACGGTACTTGTGTTCAGCATTGCCTTCGGTATTGCCATAGATGCGTCCTTTCACTTCCTGGTACGCTATCGGCAGGACCTGCGCATCAATGACGGGGATATTTCCAAGACTGTTTCAGAATCGCTGCACCGTACGGGTTTCAGTGTGGTATATACCAGCCTGGTTCTATTCTTCGGATTCGGGATATTCTGCTTCTCAAATTTCGGCAGTACGGTAGCACTTGGTGCGCTTACAGCAATTACACTATTGTGTGCCATGTTTACCAATATCATTCTGATCCCTGCATTGCTCTTATCCTTTGACAGGATGAAGAAGTAGACTTGCTGTTAAACTAAAACTTCTTTTCAGAACGTTTAGTTATTGCAGTGTTTTTCTTTAGTTGGCACAGACATTGCAGAAAATTAAAATAAACAAACCGTGCAAATGCTTCATCAGAATATAAAAACCAATCAAAGCCTTTTCTTTTTTCTAATTTTAACTGTTGGAATGATGAGTTCGTGCTCCTCCTCATCTCCTGCGGTAGAATCGCAATCTGTAATTAAAAATTCCACAACAAAAGAAAGGGGTACTCCCGATAATTACTATAGTGAATTAAAAACCGTGGATGATTTCATGGATCTGGAAGGCGAGCCATTATCAGATAAATTTAATAATGTAAGCTCTGTAAAGGTTGTTTATGAATTGAAAACAGGAATCATCTTTTATGTTAATTCAGCAAAGTTCAGGTACCACTATGAGTTCTGCCAGAAAATGCTCAATGGTTTCACTACACTGGAATCATTTAACCTGCTGAATTATGGAAATTCCGCAGGCAGGGAATATGTTCTTGCCAACCTTAATTATTACTCCGGACTCAACGCTTACGCCCTTGAATTTGTGAGTTGCGATCAGTTAAGTAATACAAATGTAAAAATGATCTACAATGCGGTTTCAAAATCAAGCTTTATTAAGGACTCCTTAAAAGTACTCATTAGTACCGGCACCTTGGTAGATCTTGATAACAGCAAAAAACTGCCCATGCCGCGGATCTATGTAAACGAGATATATAAAAACCAGCCATATCAATTGCTCAATGCAGGGATTTCTTATGGAATACTGAGAAAGGTTAATGATATAGAAAAGGATTATATAAAGGTGGGAAAAAGGGATATAATTATTATTCATGGTACACCAATGAATGTGCCTGTATGCTCCGGAATTATTACTGATCTATACCAGACTCCGCTATCGCATATAAATGTGCTATGCCATAACCGTAATATTCTTTCGGCTGTCAGGACGGATATTTGGAAAACCGGAAAGTATGATAAACTTATTGGAATGCCGGTGATGGTAACAGCTACATCTGACAGTATTAGCATCTCTCCGTGTACCATGGATGAAGTAAATAAATTCTGCCAGTCAACAAAAAGTACGAAGATTGTAACGCTTCACTCAAACCTTTCTGTAAAGCATATTGTGCCTGTCAGGGATTTTGGATTGAACCAGAAAGATATTGTAGGAAACAAGGCTGCAGGACTCGGTGAACTTTCGCGGATCACCAAGCGTGAAAAAGATCTTTTTTATGTACCTGAAGGAGCATTTGCCATTCCTTTTTATTTCTACAATAAGCATGTTTCTGATCCAACTATCAGCAAAGAGATAAATGAATTATTGAGCAATCCTGTTTATTTGCAAAGTCGTGATGCTGCAAAACTGCAATTGAAAAAAATACGGAATGCAATTAAAAAGAAACCACTGGATGCCTCTCTTTTGCTGGAGATAGAACAAACAATAAAAACAAATGGCGTGGGGAATTCCTATCGCTACCGAAGCAGCAGTAATGCGGAGGATATGGAAGGTTTTAGTGCGGCTGGATTGTATGTCAGCAAAACAGGAACCCTTGGTGATACAGGAAAGAGCATTGAAAAAGCCATCAAAAATGTATGGGCAAGTACCTGGGATGAAAAAGCGTATCTGGAACGTCTGGACGCAGGTATAGATCAGCGTAGCATTATGATGGGAATACTTTGCCACCGGAATTTTCCTGAGGAAATTGCTAATGGAGTAGTTATAACCCGCCATTTATATCGTGACGATGTTCCGGGCATAACTGTGAATGTACAAAAGGGCGAAAGAATCGCATTCCGCCGCGGCTGCGTAGCTGCGAATGTATATTTACGGACAGGGAGGTGGGGGCGTCCAGGGCTGTGGCGCGCCGCCGATATTCAGC
>CAILMK010000175.1 GCA_903835275.1 uncultured bacterium
CCCTTGCTACCATAATATGTGCACCATTGCAATTTTTTACCTGAAGAATCAAATTTTGCTATAAAATAATTGCTCGGATTCTTATTCCAGGCTCCTTTACTTACCAAGCCGGAAGTACTTGAAGTATTTCCAAAAACAATAATATTTTCAGCATCGTCAGTTGCAATACTAAATGCGTAATCATTATCATTCCCATGCAAAAATGAAGAAGTCCAAAGCTTGATTCCTGAACTGTCAAATTTTGAGAATGCAACCTTAATTAATCTTAACGAGTCTCCAATATATGTGGTGACCAAAAAATTCCCATTTTTTTCGATTGTCATTCCATTTATTAAAGGAGAGTAAGTTATCCAAAGGAAATTTCCGCCAGAGTCAAATTTTGCAACATAATTTGAATCGCTTAAATAAATACCCCTTAAATAAATATTACCAAAAGTATCGCTGCGCATTTCATCTATTCCGTCAGCTCCGGTACTCCCGAAATAAGTCGCCCAATCCAGCGTAGGATCTATGGTGATGGTGCTTGTTTTATCATAAGCCCCCAGTGCATAACTAATAAAATTTCCGTTGATACTAGTTTCGGTTTCTATTTTTTTCCCTTCGGCATTATAAGTGTATGGTTTAGATTCATTAAAAGTAATACCGGATGAAGAATAAACCATTCCACCATCAGGACGAGTATTTATTTTATCCAGTCCCTGCCATTGAAGTTTTATATCGGCGGCATTAGCACCGGGATGAATCACCCATGAGTATTTTACACCATGTGGACTTGGCAAAAGCACCATATCAATTCCATTGTAAATATTTTTATAGGTAAGCTTTCTATACGAGGCTACTTTCAAAATGCCTTCGGGATTTTCATTGGAATAATAATTGGCGTAGCCTGAATTTTTATCTTCAGCAATAATTTGAGGATCAGGATTTGCATCAATAAGCCGCATGGAAATATTCGCTGCAATTTCTGTTTTACCTTTTCCGTATTGCGCTTTTTCCGCCGGAGTGAATTTTAGGAATTGGAATTCCAATTTATTGGAATAATATAAGCTTTTTACTCCCTGACTATACCCTGCATACCGGGGCACATCCCCGGAAATATCACTTTGCAACTGACCTTTGTTTTCTTCAAAGGCACTTGTTTTTTTATTCAGGTCAAATCTTTGTACCTGCCTTTGTGCCTTTACATTTGGGAGGATTAAAATGATTGCAATTACAATAAGGGAATCCCGAAAGATACTACCCATCGAAGTTGTAGTTTGTTTTTTCATAATAATTTATTTTGGCATATCAAAGATAACAAAATAAATTAAAAACCAAGGTTTTAGACAATATTTAATTGAATTTATCTCCAGTTTCAGAAATATGCTCGCTTGAGTCTTTAGCAAAGCGATGACTCACGTGGAACAGGATAGGAGTGAGTCTTCAGACTCACTTGTACTAAATGATTTCTTGATTTTGTCATAGCATCCGCAGCGGCGGACTTGCGCCATCGAAAACTCTTAAAATCCCACTTTTTTCCTGCCGCTTTCGGCTTTGATCTCTTCCCTCAATTGAAGCATTTGGAGGGCTACTAATGCCGCTTCTTCACCTTTGTTTCCAAGGGAGCCTCCGGCACGTTCCTTTGCCTGTTCGTGGGTATCAACAGTAAGGACCCCATATACTACCGGCTTGATGTACTGTAAGTTCAATCGGCTCAATGATCCTGTCACTGCCTCTGAAATATAATGAAAATGAGGAGTTTCACCTTTTATCAGGCATCCTATGGCAATTACAGCATCTGCATTGGCAAGCTCTATAAGATATTGGGCACCAAGGGGTAATTCAAAGGCACCCGGCACCCATTTGATACTGATAGTTTCTATTCCGGCAGCTTTCAAAGCAGCTGAAGCACCCTCCAGCAAACTGCCGGTGATGTCCTTGTTCCACTCGGCAACAACGATTCCGATGTGCTTCCTTTTCACATCATCAGAGATGTTAATTGCAGTATTTGAGGACTTTAAATGAGTTGCCATAATTGGGTTTAATAAAAAAACGCTAAGACCTTTAGAGACTTAGCGTTTTAAATGTTTTCATACTTCGTTTATTTTTCGCTATCCATCTTGGCCTGGGCCCTTTGGATATAAGCATCTATTCTGTTGAATTCAAAAGAACCTGTATACTTATCCTTAATAACCTGATAAGCTGCAATGGCATCCTTGTATTGCTTAAGTTCCTCGTATACAACCCCTGCCTTCTTGTAAAAACGCGGAGCAGTAAATTTATTGTCTTGTTTCTTAGCGGCTTTCATATAATAGGAAGCTGCATCGTCGTATTGCTTCAATTGGGAATAAGCATCACCGATA
>CAILMK010000176.1 GCA_903835275.1 uncultured bacterium
GTTTAATTGAAGATTTTGATGCGGAGGATACGAGAGTTTTTAATCCACCTAAATTAAATCCTATTGACATGAAATCCTCGACGATTAAAGTCAGAGAATGGCTCGGCCTGGAATATGAGGATACTTTCGAAAAATACAGAAATAGACTTGAACATAACGGAATAATTGTTTTTAAAAGCAATGGTTACAAGGGTTGCTGGCAAATTCCTAAACTAAGTAAAGTTCTAGGCTTTAACCTTTACCATCAACTTCTTCCATTAATCTTTGTTAGAAAGAATTTCTCTGAGTCTCATCAAAACTTTACGTTGATGCATGAATTAGGTCATATCTTGTTGCATAAAAACAGTTCTATCGACGATGAATCAGACTTTAACTCCCTTACTGGGGTTGAAAGTGAAGCAAACAAATTTGCAGGATTAGTTTTAGTTCCCGACACGCATTTAATTCAAATTAAAGACCATGAAAGACCTAATGATGTTTCTCAATATCATAAATGGTTAAAAGATTATTCAAATAAGTGGTGTGTGAGTGCAGAAGTCATTTTAAGAAGACTGCTTGAGGAAGGTCGTTTACCTAAAAATAAATATTTCGAATTTCGTAAATGGATGCGAGATCAGTCTGAAAATTTTGCTTCTGGCGGGGTCAGGCTTTATCGAAATAGGGAACCAAAACATATATTTGGTGATGAATATGTAAGATCGGTTATTCACTCATTACAAAATGGTGAGTTGACTTTAAATAAAGCTAGTAGGTATTTAGACGGTATAAGTTTAAAAGATTTACATCAGTTGGAAACACATATTGCTGATAGTTGATGCCTCCTCAATAGTTTATGGGTGGGATAATTACCCAATCAACAAATTTCCAACGATGTGGGAATGGATCTCTTCTGAAATTGAAAGTCAGGTTTTATCCATATCAGCAATAGCTTTGTCTGAAGTTGGTCACGTTTGTCCGGAATGTGAACTATGGTTAAAAAATCAATCTATTAATATCCACGCAGTTACTAATGATATTTTATTAGGGGCATTAAAAATATCACATTTGCATGGAATTAAGGATGGGCTTTATCATTCAAAAGGATTTGATGAAAAGGATGCAATCATTATGGCAACAGCCGCGAAATTAGATGCAGTTTTAATTTCTAATGAGGATAAACAAATAAATCCCCCTAAAGAAGTTAAAAAAACCAAAATTCCAAGAGCCTGTTCTCATCCGAGCATTTCGATTCGATGCATTAATTTTTTAGACTACATTAAATCCACTAGCGTAGTATTTTGATAATTATTTTTTATATCTTCGAAAACGCCAACTTAGCAGCACCTAACATTTTCTCAATCACGCTATCATTGTGCTCAATCGATAGGAAGCCAGCCTCATAAGCTGAAGGTGCTAAGTAAACACCTTCATCCAACATCGCATGGAAGAAGCGTTTAAATTTCTCCATATCTGACTTCGTAATATCTTCTAAAGATTGTGGCTTTTCTTTTGCAAAATAGATACCAAACATACCGCCCACATGATCTGTAGAAAAATCATGCCCGGCTTCTTTTGCCAGAGTCTCAAGACCTTTGAGTAACTTAGCAATATTGTTACTTAGCTCTGTGTAAAAGCCTTCTCTACTCACCAAATTCAGCGTCGTCAGTCCTGCAGCAACTGCTAA
>CAILMK010000177.1 GCA_903835275.1 uncultured bacterium
GATTCAATGTATCATTAGTCACATCCGGATTAATAAATGATTTACCTATATAAGCCCCTTCAAAGTAGAGATTGGCATTGCCAGGCAGCAGGTTATTATCCTCCCAGCCCGTCACTTTTGCGAGTAAAAATGCATCCACATCCAGTTTAGGAGCGGAGGCATATTCAAAAATAGCTGGCAGGGAAGTTTGCTGTATCCTCACTTGTTGCGGAGTGCCATCGGGTGCAACTGTATAACGAAGGCTAATATCAAAACTTACATTCAACTGGTTTTGGCGCATCACCGTATAGTCCGCCGAGGAACCAATGGTCTGTACAAGTGTACTCCTTGATACTACATTCATATCTCCTGCTTTTCTTTTTTCTTCATCCTTGTTTTCCATTTCAGCCCCGGTAGTTGCTAAGGTTTTATCTCCGAAATCCCATAAATACGCTTTCCCCTTTGCATATGATTCACGATCAATGACATTAAGATACCAGGTACTCATCTCGGGTTTATTGCCCCCTAACAAAGGATTTCCGGTAGAAAGACTCATTTTTATATCCTTCCATATTTCCCCGGTCTGCTGACTGACCAATGCATCATAATCCAGCTTAACCGGATCAGTGGTGTTTTGCGCACGGAGGCTGTATAGTGGAGTCCAACCCGCATTGGCAACATAATAAGCAAAATCAAAATCCGCATTGCCGTAAGAAGTAGAGGATACCTTTACAACAATTTCCCCGGAAGGCTGTTTATTGGAGGCATTTGCCTCTGCCATCTGGTTTTGCAATTGCTGAGTTAGGGCGGCCAGTTCCTTTTGTTCAATATTAAGCTTGGTAACTGCATTTTTTATCTCCAACTCTTTTTTATGAAAACGTTGTGCCCATTCCTCTACATCATCGGCAAACTGGGTTTTATCATTTACTCCCATCTTGTAATTTGCATGCATCAATTGCGATTCCTGATCCAGTACGCTGATTTCATTATTGACGTATTCCAGTTTGAGTTTGGCAGAATCCAGTGAGTTCTTCAATCTTTTAGCATTTTCAGTTTCCTTCTGCATCTTGACATAATTGATGCGGTAATTTACAGAAAGAATGGTCGCACTCCCCTGCCCCCTGACCTCTATTGAGTTCTCATCAATAAAATTGGAAAGCCCCTCCAAAACGATTTCATTATTTCCCGAGACCAATGAAGCCGAGGCAGTTCGCTCGACCCTTGCACCCCGCAGGTAGATAGTAACGTCCTTGATTTTTGAAGAAATTTCAGTGCCTTCCGCATAGGTGGCACAGGCAAGTAAGCAGCAGGTAATAATGGATAAGAGTATACGTTTCATTTTTATTCTAATTTGAAGCTATATACCGGATGATACTGCCAAGGTAAATGAAATCGCCAAAATATTGTCCAAAATTATGATTTACAGGGTTTATTTCGGTATAAAAGCATCATTCCATGGCATAATCGCATTTGTGGCACAATATTTAAGGTGTCATAACCATAAACAATGGACAATTTGTAAGTTTGCAATTCATTAATTTTTAATTCCAAATGAACAAAGCGGTTTCATTTATTATGGCCATTTTACTAAGTTCCCTCGTTATGCAGGCACAAACCAAATTTATTGAGAAAGTTGAAAAAAAAGGAAAATCCGGCAAAGTGGTTATTCCTTTTGAAAAATATAAACTGGCAAATGGCCTTACCGTATTGATCCATGAGGATCATTCCGATCCTATCGTTCACGTGGATGTAACCTATCACGTAGGTTCGGCACGCGAAGAAATCGGGAAATCAGGCTTTGCACATTTTTTTGAACACATGATGTTCCAGGGCTCCAAGAACGTGGGCGATGATGAACATTTCAAAATTGTGTCACAGGCTGGTGGTACCATGAATGGCACCACGAATAAGGACCGTACCAATTATTTTGAAACAGTTCCGCGTAACTACCTGGAAACAGCTCTTTGGCTGGAAGCTGACCGCATGGGGTTCCTGTTGGATTCAGTTACGCAACCAAAATTTGAAATTCAACGCGCCACTGTAAAGAATGAAAAAGGACAGCGTTATGAAAACCGTCCTTATGGTATGATCGGCGAAATAGCAGGAAAGAATTTCTATCCGTTCGCTCATCCGTATTCCTGGCAGACCATTGGATATATTGAAGACCTTAACCGTGTAGGCGTAGATGACCTGAAAAAATTCTTTTTACGCTGGTACGGACCTAATAATGCGGTTTTATCCATTGGCGGTGATGTAAATCCTAAGGAAGTATTGCAATACGTTGAAAAATATTTTGCGCCGATACCACGCGGCCCTGAAGTAGACAAACCAAAGGCTGTTCCTTTTACAATAGACGAGGACCGTTACATTTCCTACGAGGATAATGTTCGTTTTCCAATGATTATGATACAATATCCAACAGTACCTGCGTACGACCAGGACGAACCCGCACTGGATATTCTTGCAGAAATATTAGGTGGTGGCAAATCATCATTAATGTACCAGAATTTTGTTAAAAGCAAAAAAGCAGTAGGTGCATCCTGCAGCCATCCGTGTTATGAACTGGCAGGTGAATTTGTTTTCAGCGTACAAACCTATCCTACCACTAAACTGGATGAAATGGAAAAACTTGTTCGCTCTTCTCTGGATGAATTTGTAACCCGTGGCATTACCGATGATGATATTTTAAAAGCGGTGAATACCCATGAGGCAAATATGATCTACGGTTTGGAAAGTGTTAACGGAAAAGTAAGCAGGCTTGCTTCTTATGAAACATTTACAGGGGATGCAAATTATATTACAAAGGACATTGAGCGCTATCATAAGGTAACCAAGGCGGATATACTTAGGGTTTTCAATAAATATATTAAAGGTAAAAAAGGGCTTGTATTAAGTGTTTATCCCAAA
>CAILMK010000178.1 GCA_903835275.1 uncultured bacterium
ATTATTAAAATGATAAAGGAAGCGGATGTGAATTTTTACATTCGCTTCTTTGTTTAAAGAGCATGACGGTGGAAATTATAAACAAGGTTGCCCAAAGCGGTATTGTTACCATAGATCCCGAGGAATATTTTCCCGAAGGAGAAATAGTAGCTCTGGATATTAAGGAATGGCTGTTTCACGGACTGATCCTAAAGGAAGCCGATTTCCGCCAGAAACTCGAAGAGCATAATTGGGAAATATATTCAGGTAAAATTGTTTGCCTTATCTGCACGGCGGATGCCATTGTGCCCTTGTGGGCATATATGCTTTTCGTTACCCGCCTGAAACCTTTTGCAAAGGAAATATTCTATGGGAATGAAGAAGCCTACATTTCTCAATACTACAAGGATATATTATCAAAAATTCAACCGGAGGAATACGCGGGAAAACGCGTTGTCATAAAAGGCTGCGGCGAAAAACAAGTCCCTGCCTTCGCGTATGTGGAACTGACCAATCTTTTAATGCCATACGCCAAGTCCATCATGTTCGGCGAACCTTGCAGCACCGTACCGGTCTACAAGGCACCGAAGACAACTTAGACAAGTTAATGATATTTTAGAGTGGCAACTTTTTTTGTTTATTGCAAGATCAATTTCTGCTGCATCACACCATCCTTACTTTGTATCCTCAGAAGATAAATCCCCTTTGGTAAAGTATGCAAATCCAATTCTGCTTTTTCATTGATTACAGATTGAAATTGCACTTGTCCGGTTATATTCATAACGGATAATTGTGCATCTTTTATTCCCGGAATTCCTATTGTTAAAATACCCGTAGTTGGGTTTGGATAAACATGAATGTTTACCCCATTTTTAATTGCCGATACTCCAGTATACACAAAGGAATATACAGAAGAAAATGGAGAAATGCATCCATTACTATCAATTATTTGCACTTGATATTTACCGGAAGTATTTGCATAAATGCTTCTTGAAGAATCTGAAATTTTTACGCCGTCAAGATACCAAATATAAGTAGTTGTTGATGCAATACTTGCCTCGAGGGAATCCTTCCCTCCCGCGGTAATGGACGGCATTGCCAAGTGAGGAAAAACTTTTATGATTGCAGTATCAAAGGCCGGGCATTTACCCGAATAGGATTCCCCATAAATCAATTTATGCATTCCCCCACCTGCCAGAGATGGATTGAAATAGTACCTTCCTGAAGAATCTATCAGGGAATGCGAAGAGGTTGCAACGGTATCTAGAATATTCCATTGATATGAATACAGCGTGGTTGTCTTCAGAGGCACCCATATACTATCCGGACAAAATGGACCGTAAATGCCCGCAATTGGTTTCAATATCGGTATCATTTTCACTTTCATGGTGTCTGTGGCGGTGCATAAACTATCTGAACTCTTTATATAAAGTACAGTATCCATTTTAATGTTGAGTGAAATTGAAACAGAAGTATCGCCCGTATTCCATAAATGAGATATTGGTTTTGTAAATGCGGAATCCCTGACCATGATTGATAATTTACTTCCATAGCAAATGCTTGTATCTGCTGGCAGGAATGTATGCAAATAAGGAGCTACAACCACTATTCCGGAATCAGTATGACCGCAGCCATAACCATTGTCTATTGTTAGCTTATACTTAAACGTTCCTGACTTTGCATAATGATGCGAAAAGGAAGCAGATGTAGAAGAAAGTCCATCGTCCCCGCTCCACAAATATTTAGCTATTGCACTTCCCTTTTTAGGCTTTGCAGAAAACTTCACATCCCCGCATTTAAGTACATTTGCCATCACACTATCCTTATCTCCGGGATGCACAGTAATCCTGTAAGAAAAATATGAAGCAGCTTGCAAGGGACAATTATTATCCTTGACAGCAACAACGAATTGATATGGCATCGTAGAAACATCGGAATCTCCGGGAGTCCACGAAAAACTATCAACCGGATTTTTAACGCCTGTACTTGTAAAAGCTGCTCCCCTTGCGATTAAACTGCTATCCCATGAAATGCTGTTAGTATCCTTTGAATTTAAGTTTGAAGAATAAAGATTAAAGCTCATAAAATGTCCTGCACATATAGATGTATCCCTGGCAAGCCCCTTATTAAAACCTGATAATAAAGGCATATCCTTTTTATCTGTTGGAGTTGTAACAACCAGGGATAAATCACGTAGAATACTTCCAATTTGCCGGTAATTACCAGCAGAATCTTTTCTATACTCATTTACTCTAAAAGCTATTACCGCCAGACCGATCGCAACCGGTTCGAAAAAAAAGTCACCGTTTAAAGAATCGAAGTGAAACCCTGCATAGCTTTTTGGAGGATTCCATAGAGCATTACTTTTTGGAAAAGAATCGAAATCGAGAGGCCTAACATAAGAATATTTTCCAGTATACGTTATAGAGGTAGTAATATCACTGAGTGGTTTAACAATTTTATAAGAGAAGGAATCCCTGTTACCTAAAGAATCCACATCAAAATCAACTACACCCGGATTATAATATACCGGTTTATTTAACCCAACAATAAGTAAAGGTGGTGACGTAAATACCGGTGAATTTTCAGGATTAGCCTGGCAACGGTTCATGGTTGATTCCACATAAAAACTTTCGCCATTGCCTTCAAAGGTTAGTAGCGTAGAACGGCAACACTGCGTCCAAGTAATATTAACATCACAATATGCCCCGGTAAAGGATTTAAGCGTTCCTTTTCCAAAAACCACAGTGGCAGTAAAAGTAAATAATTCAATTCCATAACCAAATTTGCATGTTGGATCCCCGTAAGAAGTATTTGGCTTTGTGCCACACCTGCTGCAATTTGTTTTGCAAACAGGGGTTATGTCTATCCCTTTACTTCTGGCAGTATTTATGGTAACTGTAGTAAGTTTACCCGAATTCAAATCAATGGTCTGGTCCGGCATTGATATACCATTACAATCACGGTAAACAGTTACGGTAATAAGAAAGGTGTCTTTTCCCAATTGTTTCCACCCCATATCAGCACCCATAATGTGAGAAGCCTTGGAAGAAAAAGGCAAAACAGAAAAAATTATCAGAAAAAATCCGGCAAAAAAAAGATGTTTTTTCATTGAAGTAGTTTTATTTGGCTAAACAAATATAATGAAAAAGAAGGAATCTGCACTTCTTTTTCATTATTATTATTTTTCTTTACTGTTTTATCACTTGCTCCATCAAAACCCCATCCTTACTTTGAATCCGCAGTAAATAAATACCCTTTGATAAAGTATGCAAATCCAAGTCTGCTTTTTCATTGATCACAGATTGAAACTGCGCTTGCCACGTTATATTCAAAACTGATATTTGCGCATCTTTTATTCCGGGAATTTCTATGGTTAAAATTCCTGTAGTTGGGTTTGGATAAATTTTAATATTAGCACCATTCTTAAATACAGGCACTCCTGTATAAACAAAGGAATACGCAGAAGACAGTGCGGAAAAGCAGCCATTGCTATCTGTGATTTGCACTTGATACTTACCGGAGGTTGTTGCATGAATTATTTGTGTTGAATCAGAAATTTTTACGCTGTCCCTATACCAGATATATGCGCTTGCCCTAACTGATGATTCCAATGAATCTTTGCCAATTATATTAACGGATAGAGTTACATGAGGTGAAAAAGTTTTTACTTTCATTGTATCAGTGGAAATACAGGAACTATCCCTGACGGTAACAATAAAAACGGTATCCTTTGTAATCAAAGGCTTGATAGAAGAACTTGAATCGCCCGTGCTCCAGGAGCATTTATACGGAGGAATGCCGTTTTTACTTACAGACAAAATATGCAAAAGAGAATTTGGACACACTGTTGTGTCATTTGGCAATTTTGAGTTCAGATAAGATGGCACAATAACAAAACCGGAATCGGTATGCCCACAACCATAACCGTTGTCTATTGTTAATTTATATTTATATACTCCTGCAATATCATAATGATGAGAAAACGAGGAAGACCTTGATAAAAGACCATCATCACCTGTCCCTAGATAGTTGGCAATAGCACTTCCTTTTTTAGGCTTTGCAGAAAAACTAACATCACCACAATTCGGTGGACTTATTGTTATTGAATCCTTGTCACCGGCATGGACCGTTATCCTATAAGCAAAATAAGACTTTCTAGGTAAAGGACAGTTATTATCTGTCGCAGAAATGACAAATTGATATGGCTGGGGTGAAATATCCGAATCACCAGGTGTCCATGCAAATGTTCCTTTAGGTGATTTGACTTTGGAAGAAGTTGTAAAAGTAATTCCCTTTGGAAGCATAGACGTGTTCAGGGATAAACTATTAGTATCACTGGTGTCAGCATTACTGGAATAAATATCAAAACTAAAAGTATGTCCCGCACAGACGGAAGTATCCTTGTTACCCCCCCCATTAAAGCCTGAAAGAACAGGGACACCACTATCATTTGAGCTCATTATTACAACTGATAAATCCCTGAATATACTCCCTATTTTTTGATAGTTTCCGAACTTGTCTTTTCGGTATTCATCTACATAAAAACCAATAATCCCTATCCCGGCTTTAGTTGGCCTGAAAAAAAGATCCCCCGTTGCAGAATTCAAATGAAATCCACCATAACTATATGGCGGATTCCAAACAGCATTATTATAGGGGAATGAATCAAAATCAAATGGCTTGTCGTAAGTATAAGTCGATGTATATGTAATGTATGTACTGGCATCCTGCCTGGGTTTTGCCAAATAGTAAACAAAAGAATCCCTCCTTCCTAATGAGTCCCTGTCTATATCTACCACTCCCGGATTATAAAAAACAGGCACATTTACCGGAATAATAAGAAGTGGCGGAGAAGTAAAAACCGGGGAATTTTCAGGATTAATCTGACATCTGTTTAATGTAGATTCAACTAAAAAGTTCTGCCAATTTCCTTCAAATGTGAGTACTCCCGAACGGCAGCATTGCGTCCATGATATTTTGATATCACAATAACTTCCTCCGGTAAACACTTTCACACTGCCTTTGCCAAAAACAA
>CAILMK010000179.1 GCA_903835275.1 uncultured bacterium
GTAAGAAACAGTTACACCACCGGCATTCAGGTACAGATCCGGAATGATGATCACACCTTTCTTTTGAAGAATTTGTTCAGCTTCCTTGGTGCAAGGTCCATTGGCGCCTTCACCAATTACCTTCGCTTTTATTTTATCAGCATTTCCTTCGTGCAATTGGTTTTCCAATGCAGCAGGAATAAGTATATCGCAATCCAGTTCAAGTACATCACCGGAGTTTGTATAGTTTGTAGCTCCCGGATAATTCAGGATGCTTCCAGTTTTTTTCCTGTGTTGGAAAACGGAATCAACATCCAAGCCTTCCGGATTGTAAATACCACCTTCCATTTCAGCAATACCTACTATTAGTGCCTTGCCTTCAGTCTGGCAGAAGAAACCTGAATAGTAACCTACATTTCCAAGGCCTTGCACAATAACGCGCTTGCCTTCCATTCCGTTGGTAAGTCCCGTGCCTTTCAGAAGTTCAGTATGGTTCATTGCTTCGCGCAAACCGAAATAAACACCCATACCGGTTGCTTCCGTCCTGCCTTGTATACCACCTTGTCCAAGTGGTTTTCCAGTTACGCAGGCAAGTGCATCCGTTTCTTCATATTTAAATGCTGCATACGTATCAGCAATCCATGCCATTTCGCGGCTACCGGTTCCATAATCAGGAGCAGGAACATCAATGCCGGGACCTATCAGGTTCTTTTTAATAAGTTCAGTAGTATAGCGGCGGGTGATCTTTTCAAGCATCTCCACGGAATACGTTTTAGGGTTGATGCGAACCCCGCCCTTGGCACCGCCGAAAGGGACATCTACCACTGCACATTTGAAAGTCATCAATGTGGCAAGTGCCTTTACTTCTTCAATATCTACAAATTCCGAAAAGCGGATACCGCCCTTTGCCGGAAGTTTATGCTGGCTGTGCTGAACACGTATTCCTTGTATAACTTCAATCTTATCTCCATTTTTAACAGGAAAGTGCATTTCGTAAATGCTGTTGGCAGTTTTGATCTGTTCCAATAGGCCAACAGGCAAATTAGTAAATGCTGCCGCCTTATCATAGTAGTAGTGTACGTCGGCTAAAAACTTAGCACCTTGATTTTCAGTATTGCTCATCTTAATTTTTAGTTTTGAAAACGGGGGTAAAATTAGTGTGATTTTCTGGATTACAGAGTGAAAAAAAGAAGAAATTCATTGAAGGCTTCAAATTCATTTCCTAAACAAAAAATTCTCCTTCAGAATAAGGATACATTTTCAAGTATTCCTCCTTTGCCATTTCGTAAAGTTTGGCCCTGAGAGCCTGTATATTGTAATTCAGGCTGGCTGAAATGAAGATCATATCAGGGTATTCCCCCAGAAAAGCCTTTTGCAGGTAATTTTCCTTATCGTCCAGGCTTTTAATTTCAACCATATCTTCGTCCTGAATGATGTATTGATCAATCTTGTTGAAAACAACAAGTGTCCTTTTCTCTTCAACACCAAGTTCTTTCAAGGTGGCATTGACCACTTTCAATTGGTTTTTGTAATCACTGTGGGATATATCGACGACATGAATCAAAATATCCGCTTCGCGCACTTCATCAAGTGTGGATTTAAAGCTTTCAATTAGTGTATGTGGCAGTTTTCTTATAAAGCCGACGGTATCTGAAAGCAGGAAGGGCATATTATTAATGACCACTTTTCGAATAGTAGTATCAAGCGTTGCAAATAGCTTGTTTTCTGCGAGTACAGTAGCATCACTTAATCTATTCATTAAGGTAGATTTACCTGCGTTTGTATAGCCTACCAGTGAGATCCGGATCTTTTCCGACCTGGATTTTCTACGGGTAACGTTTTGCTGGTCTATTAACTTCAGTTTGTCCTTGAGCAATTTTATCTTGGTCCGGATGATACGGCGATCCGTTTCTATTTCCTTTTCACCGGGACCTTTCATCCCGATTCCACCCTTTTGACGGCTAAGGTGAGTCCACAACCTGGTCAGGCGAGGCAGAAGATATTCGCATTGTGCCAGTTCCACCTGTGTTTTTGCCTGTGCGGTTTGGGCACGTTTGGCAAAAATATCCAGGATCAGGTTGGTGCGGTCTATTATTTTGCACTCTATAATAGTTTCTATATTTCTGATCTGGGCAGGAGTGAGCTCATCATCAAAGATGACAATGTCAATATTCTCGTTCTCAACGTATTTTTTAATTTCCTCAAGTTTGCCGGGACCTACAAAGAATTTGGAATGCTTTTGCTGCATATTCTGCACGAAGCGCCTGATGGTGTTTGCTCCGGCAGTGGTGGCAAGAAATTCGAGTTCATCCAGATGTTCGTGAGTCTCACGGGTATTTTCTTCCGGTAGTGTTACCCCTACAAGGATGGCAGTTTCAGTTTTGGCTGTAGTGTTATTGATGTCTGTTCAATTAGTAGTGAAATGCAAATTTAGCTATTGCAAGGCTATGGAAATTCATTTTATTAAGTAATGTTAGCTGCTTTTTTCGTAAAATTGCACATTATTTGCAGAAGCGCAGCCATAATGAAAGTAATAGATCATTTAAAAAACGCAAAAAAGACATTATTCTCTTTTGAAATACTTCCTCCTTTAAAAGGTAAGAGTATAGATTCAATTTATGAAGGCATAGATCCGTTAATGGAATTTGAACCTTCCTTTATTGATGTTACTTACCACAGGCAAGAATATGTTTACAAGAAACATCCGAATGGTTTGCTTGAAAAGGTCAGCGTACGCAAAAGGCCGGGAACAGTAGGTATTTGTGCTGCGATCGTCAACAGGTACGCTGTGGATGCAGTGCCGCATTTAATTTGCGGTGGCTTCAGCAAGGAGGAAACTGAAAATGCACTTATCGACCTTCAGTTTCTGGGGATACATAATGCACTTCTTTTAAGGGGCGATGCCATCAAGACTGAAGGTGGATTTGAACCGGAACCGGGCGGACATGCATACGCAATTGACCTCTTGAAACAGGTGGTGAATATGAATAACGGCATTTACCTGGATGAGGAATTGAATCATGTAGCGCCGACAAATTTCTGCATTGGCGTTGCCGGTTATCCTGAAAAACATTTTGAAGCGCCCAACCTTGATATGGATTTGAAATATCTCAAGGCAAAGGTGGATGCCGGTGCTGATTATATAGTAACGCAGATGTTTTTCAACAATGCTAAATTTTTTGAATTTGTAGATAAATGCAGGGAAATCGGAATCAATGTTCCTATTATTCCAGGGTTGAAACCAGTTACCACAAAATCTCAGATTCAAATTCTTCCAAGCATTTTTCATATTGATATTCCACAGGAACTGACCGAAGCTGTCATTGCCTGCAAAGATGATAAGGA
>CAILMK010000180.1 GCA_903835275.1 uncultured bacterium
AAGCATCAAACCATGCGTAAGTACACGACCTGCATCTTCAAAATTCTCTTCTCCGTTCCTTCGGCCTATGATTGTTTGCAAACCGCCTGCCAGCCCCATGGCAAGCACGGCGAAGTTGAAATAGAATAATCCACCCAGGCCAACTGCGCCCACGCTCACCTCACTAATACTGCTTACAAAAATTGTATTGATACCCGCGTTGATATTATCCGCCAGTGACCCTATCATGATAGGGAAGGCTATATTCCAGATATTGCGGTATGTTACTGAGGTCTTCATAAAAAAGAGAGACGCACAGCGTGCGCCTCCCATATAATATTACAAATATACGATGAATATTTATCCCGTTAAAAAACGTATCCTATTCCAATCTTAAATTGGCCCACGAGGTTTTTATTGGAATACGTTTCTGTAACAGTGTTTGGGTTACTGTATATATCTTGATTTGGATAAGTATGCTTTCCATATTCCAGACCAATACCAATGCCAAGCAAGGTAGTCATGTAGAAATGTTTATTCAAATGCAAGTGATAACCAAAACCGGTAACAAAATTATAATTATTGGTTTTATAAGTTTCAATCTCACTATATGGAGGAAATCCTCCGACGTTATATGGACCTGAAAAATTATAGTTATAATACTCCATGTCATAATATACAAACCAGTCAAACATTGTTTTGGATGAAGTAAGGAATTTACGGTAATTAGCCCCGAGGCCGAATGAATTTTCAGTAGTGGCAATAGTGGCATTGCTCAGGGTACTGGTATTGTTTAGAATAAGCCTCGGGCCAAATCCTATTTGGTTATCATCAAATGAATAAGTAATATCCGGTGCAAAGACTACATCACTTTGATTCCTGGGAGTATTTACCAGTTCTATTCCAGGAAGTAAGCCTATCCCATCCTTGGTAGCCTTTTCATATTTACCATTGCTAGTGCCTTGTGCAAAAAGTCCGAGGCAGGGAGTCAGAAGAATAAACAGTGTGGCAATTTTCAAATGCAATTTCATATAGTCATTTTTTAATAGTTCAAAGAAACAACAATTATTAGGTGTTTAGAAATAATATTATTAAAAGCTTTAAACGAAGGGATCGAGGTTTTATTTCCCCTGCTGAATAAGGTAGGGTTTATTCATAAAACTCATTCAAAATTATCAACCGCCACGACCATCGCCCTTTGGGCGCGATGGTCGCGGCGAGTTTCTACAATAATGTGATCCCTATGGGATCATTACTCCCCTTTTACAATCAATCATAAACTAAGACCTTCCCCCATTGTGGCGAGTATCTTTCGTTTCTACAATAATATGATCTCACTGGGATAATTGCTCAGTTTTCATGATATCAAACCTGCATTTATTAACAAAAAAAGCACTTCCCTGCGGAAGTGCTTTTCATATATTTAGAAAAAACATTTCTTATTTCAATACGAGCTTCTGCCCAGGACGCAGTCCTGAATTTTTGCTTATTCCGTTTACCTGCATAAGCCTGTTTACAGTTACGCCATTCCTATTGGCCACAGCATAAATAGTATCACCTTTTCTTACGGTATAATACTTAGGCGCCTTGGTCACGGTTGTTGCATAATGACGACCATGTGCAAAGCGTCCTCTTTTCACAGCGTAGGCATTGGAGCCACGGCTGAAATAATAAAAGGATTCCTTGGATATTAATAGTGTATCGCTCTTGAGGTGATAGGTACTATCCTTGAAGTCGATAAAAGTTGTCGGATCAATTGGTTCACCCAGGTAACGTGTTTCAAAGTGTAAGTGCGGTCCTGTGGAATAACCCGTGGAACCACCATAACCGATCAGTTCTCCTGCCCGTACAGACTGTCCCGGAGTAACAATTCTTCCGCTCAAATGCCCGTACAAGGTTTCCAATCCGTTGTAATGCCTGATAACAACACAATTTCCGTAGCCTCCGGTGTTATAAGCTGAGTACCTCACGATGCCATCAAATGCAGCGCAAACGTTATCACCCTTGTGAAGTGCGAGATCAACTCCGTAATGGTATGCTGTTCCATATCCGGTAAAGTACCTTTGCATTTTGCCTCTCTTCCCTTTTACATAACGGTAATTTGGTGCAACCCTTACACCGAAACCGGAAGTAATGAAGCCGGCCGTCGGTGCCATGAAAGCACAATCGCTATGATCTGCAAGTACCAGTGTAACGGTATCCTGCATGTGTGTCAAGTCAAAATGGTAAGGATGTACAGAAGTAGTATCCCAGATCAGGTAATGATCGTGGAATGGTAATATGGATGCTATATCAAAAATCGACTGGCTTTGCTGGAAATCAGCTACTTTTACAGCAGTAGTATCTATAAGATTCTTCGCAGTATCTACAAGTAAATCATTCGCATACAAGTGATTAAACAGAATCGTACTGATAATCGTAAGGACAGTGGAGATCAATATAAATCTTTTCTTCCTGGTCATGCAGTATTAGTTAATTGGTTAAAACTCTCATAGCTTGCTCTTTATCCAATGCAAGCTGCCTCTTCAACTCATCTATATTTGCAAAAGTAAGCTCATTTCTTAACTTATCCATGAAAAAGACGGACAATTTTGCCTCGTAGATACTCTCACTAAAGTCGAATATATTGACTTCCAGAAGTTTATCCGTTCCTTTAAAGGTTGGTCGGTAACCCAGGTTCGCCATGCCCTTTAATCGCTGACCGTTCAATTCCACCTCTACTGCATAAACGCCGGTAGCAGGCAATAACTTGTAATCATCTGCAATAAAAACATTTGCCGTCGGGAAACCAATGGTTCTTCCTCTTTCATCCCCATGCATCACGGTACCTGTAACATTAAAAGGATAACCAAGAAAACCTGCAGCTTTCGCGACATCACCTTCCATCAATGCCTTTCTTATCTTGGTGGAGCTGATGGATATATTATCAATTTGCTCCGCAGGAACCTTCACCACTTCAAAATTATAGATGGGAGCGCATTCCGCCAGTTGCTCAAATGAACCTTCACGATTTTTCCCGAAATGATGATCGTAGCCCACGATAAGCACTTTCACTTTCAGTTTTTCAACCAGTATTCCCCTGATAAAATCAAGGTAACTTATATGGGAAAATTCTTTGGTAAATGGAATGATCACCACATTATCCACCCCTGCATCTTCCAGCAATTTCATTTTTTCATCGAGGGTATTCAGCAATTTAAGGTCGCTGTTATCAGGCTGCAAAACCATTCTCGGATGTGGCCAAAAGGTGATGACCATGCTTTCCCCGCCTGATTTTTTCTTCCATTTTTCCACAATCTCAAGGATGGAACGATGCCCCTTGTGTACTCCATCAAAAGTACCAATGGTAATGACCTGGTTATTCAGGTCCGGAAGTTGGTCCAGGTCCCTGAAAATTTTCATAGTGTTCTTTGGCTTACTTTTAACTCACGCAATTCACTCATCAGTGCATCCATATCCCAGGCATCGCCAAGTGAATATTCACCGATCCTTGTTCTGGTTAGTTGCTCCAGATAGGCGCCCATTCCGAGCGCTTTTCCGAAATCATTTGCAAGCGAACGGATATAAGTGCCCTTGCTGCAGTGAACGCGGAAATAAACAAGGGGTAATTCTATTTTTTCTATTTCAAATTCAAAAATTTCCTGGGTGCGGACTTTTAGCTCCTGTGCAATTCCTTTGCGGGCAAGCTCATAGGATCTTGTTCCGTTTACTTTAATGGCAGAATACACCGGAGGCGTTTGTTGAATAACGCCCGTCAATGTAATGGCGGCATTGAGAATATCCTTTTCAGTGATGGCACTGATATCCCAGGTCTGGTCTATTTCGGTTTCCTTATCATAGGAAGGACGGGTAGCACCAATATAGATGGCTCCTGTATATTCCTTTGATAATTCCTGAAGGGAAGTTAATTTTTTAGTGAAGCTTCCGGTAGCTACGAGCATCAATCCTATGGCTAAGGGATCCAGTGTGCCACCATGCCCGATTTTGGCACCCGTGACGCCACGTATTTTTTTCACAACGTCAAAGGACGACCAGTCCTGTGGTTTATTTACCAGGAAAAGATAACCGGCGCGGATTTCATCGAGAGTCACAGTAGAAACAATAAATAATAGTGGAACAGGTGATTGTAAATATCAATCACCTTAATAAAAAAATCCAAAAAACTTACTCAGCTTTAGGGGCGGAAGGGCGTTTCATAATAGCGTAAATATTAAATAAATATCCTGCCATTAACACCATTGAAGACAAATGTATCTTACGGAAACTCATAATATCTTCTGATCCGGACATGAGAATAAACCCAAGAAGGATCAATCCGAAACCTATTCCGAATAGTTTGTAATTTTCACTTGTAAAAGGAAATTCCTTTTCTACCACACGTGAAGGAGCGGAAGCCCTTTGAGTAGTACTTGTTGCCGCAGGAGCCTTTGAATGCTGAGCTTTTTCAATTTTCTTTGCCATAGACTGCAAATTTAAAATAAATCATCGAGTTTGAGCCTCAGATAGCGATTAATTGCTAAATAACTGCTAACGAGGCATATAATTAAGCTTAAAATAACAATTCCAGCCATTACCATACTGATCTGAAGGTAATTATCAACTAAATGACTTACAGGGAAATAGATCGTACATACCTTTATGGCGATGGATAAAAATACACACGCCAGTATTCCGCCTCCAAGCCCGATCACCATACCGGAAACTAAAAACGGTCTCATTATAAAGCCCCTGGTAGCGCCGACAAACTGCATGCTTTTAATAATAAAACGCTTGCTGTACATGGTCAGGCGGACAGTATTATTGATCAATGCAATACTGATCAGTCCCATAATAAATGCCAGTCCGATAAGCACCCACCCTACCCTGGTAATATTCCTGTCAATGTTTTTTACGACCTGTTTATCGTAACCTACCTCGCGTACATTTTTAATACCCTCCATTTGCTTTTGCAAAAGGGCGAGGCTATCATCGGAAACAAAATAGTCTTTAAAACGCACTTCAATTGTTTTTGGAATAGGATTAAAGCCCAACAAACTATCGGGCTTTTCGCCGACACTATTACTGATGGTTTTGAGTCCTTCTTCCTTACTGATGTATTTGGTATCCAGTACAAATTTTTTCTTTCCGAGGTCACTGCGTATTACACTCAGCAATGAATCATTGGCTTCATCCCTGAAGTAAATACTCATCCGCACATCTTCCTTAATGGCCTTTTTCAGGCGATTGGCTTCAAACATGAATATCGCCAGAAAACCAAGAACAAATATTACCAGGCTGATGCTCAAAAAAGCAGGCAGAAAAGATAGGTTTGTTCTGAAATTAGACATTGTGTTTTTTAAAGGATTATAGTTTTTCTTCGTTCTCTACAAAAATTATTCCTGAATCATGTAAAAGCTCCATTAAAGGGGCATAAACCTCCGGAATTGTCGGCAAAAGTACACCTTTCGCCTGAATTTTGTCGTTTACTATTAATTCAGCGGCAAGTGCCAGCGGCATTCCCACGGTGCGCGCCATGGCTGTGTGCTGCTCATCCCCGCCAATCAGGTCAAGGACCGATTGTAGTTTAAATTTCTCTCCGGATTTAGTGTAAATAAATTCATGAAGCATGACTACCCTGTCCTTGTCCCCGGGAGCCAGTTTCCATTTTTCTTCAAGGAGAATTTGCAATAGCTGGGCGGGAGTGCCGGTATCAACAGGCAACTTTTCATCGGAATGAAAATTGATCCAGTCCATAGCGGCAATTTCAGTGGCCTTTGCTTCCGATTGCATAATGGCTAAAAAATTTTCCTCAAAACTTTTACCGGGCAGCGGCATAAAAACCTCAAAAAAATCTTTCCATGATAATGTGAGTAAATTCTCCATCACAATTCTATCATTTGTGATTCCCGAATTTACAAGGAATTGCCACAGCCTTCCAAAGCCTGAATATCTAAGTGTGCCACGCAAAAAAGTTTTTATTCCAGTCAATCCGTACAGGTCAATGTACGGAAGCGAGCTTCTGTTAAGATAAGCGTCATAGCTGCCGGAGGATTTTGTCAGCATTTCCTCCGCCTCAGAAAACAGGCGGTTGTATGGAAGATATTTATACTTTCCATTCACCAGGCAGATGCCTCCATCCTGACCAGATCGAATGATATTATATGGATTCCAGCTGATCTTATAATGCCAGGGATTGGTATTGCTTTCCTCTGAGATCAGGCCACCGCAATATGATTTGAAACTTTCTATTTCCGCGCCTTCACTTTGAAGACGGTGAATAATTTTCATCGCTGACATGTGGTCAATGCCCGGATCCAGGCCGAGTTCATTTAAAAAAATAAGCC
>CAILMK010000181.1 GCA_903835275.1 uncultured bacterium
CATATTCATTGAAATATCTTCTATGAAAATGAACTCCGTTTCCAACCCTGCCTGATCTGCCACATCCTGCAGGTATTTTACATTCATAAAGTCTTCAAGATTATCTTTCAGACACGAAAAATAAAGCGGACCCGGCAGCAGGTCTTTCTTGCAAAGCTGTAAATGTTCCAGCAGCTTCTCATGAACACTATTGAACTGGTCATACCTACTATTATATTCCTGTAGCCAGAACCATTGGATCACGCTGCATTCCAAAAGTGAAGTGGGAGTATCTGCATTAAATTCAAGCAGCTTGATTTCTCCGTTATTCATTGCAAGATCAAAGCGTCCGTAAATGGATGGCTGGTCTTCCTTCCATGACCATTCTATTAGTTTTGCATATTCCCTTGGAATAAAAAATTCATCCCATAGTTGCTTTTTGATAACATGATCTACCACTTCCATGCACATGTCAAATATTTCAACGGTGGCCGTTTCTATTTTTTCTATTTCCTGACGGGAAAATTCATATGCGTGTTTCTCCGAATAATAGGAATCCGAGGCATAGAACAAAAAGCCCTGTTCGGAGATCTTTTGCTCCCAATTCTTTCTTGGCGTTATTGAAATTCTTTTCATGACAATCTGATTACCCGCCAATAAAAAAATGTCCATGGCCTATATGACCAAATCCGCCCCTTCTATATCCGAAATTAGGATAATAATAAGGTCCATAGCAGGTCATATTTATTGGATTAAAATTAACATAGCAATTCCATGGATTATACGTCCAGCAATAGGATTCCTGTTCATAAGGAATTCTTTCTATCTGCATTGAATCTACAGGTGGACGTGTATAAATGCCTTCATTGGGTTGTGGGTAATCCCGGGTTTGTCCTTTTGCTACTACGGCTGAAAGAAGAACAGCCGATAGAATAATCTGTTTGGATTTTTTCATTTGTTCACACGTTTTACATTTGCAACATGGTTGCAATTAATATGCCATAGCAACCAATCGTAGCCGATCGCTAAATTAACTTTCCGAGGCGAAATCATACTAAAACAAGGTTCAATATGGTTAGAATAGCACAACCCATCGACAAATGCAGACTAATTGGCAATAATGATTGAAATAAGAAAATTAAAACGCGACACAATGTCTTGAATAAGCTCCAAAACCCATTTGGCATCCAAGTTGAACATTCCGAATCAAATAAAATATAAATATAATTATGACAGTAAAATTTGGACAAAACGGAGAGCTTCTCAGAGAAGCATTGGTTCCGGGAGCATTTTCAACCCTTGTAGATTCATTGTATAATGAGGCGGTTCGCCACAGCAATGCAAAAACAGAGTACCGTCCGGTTGCGGATGTTATTGAAAAGGAAAATACGTTTGAAATCAACGCTATCCTGCCAGGATTGAAAAAAGAAGACATTACCCTTGAACTTAAGGATAATAAACTGGTTCTGAAGGGTGAAAGAAAACAAGTAGCTGAAAATGAAAAGGCTCACTATCATGTTAAGGAATCTTTTTATGGCTCCTTTCAACGCAGCTTCCGCTTGCCGGAAAACATAAACAAGGATTCCATCAAGGCAGAATTCAAGGATGGCATTTTATATGTCAGCATTGATAAGCAAAATCCGAGTTCAACATCTATTGAGATAAAGTAAGTTAGTAGTTTTTGAGGATGTTCGTGAAAGCCGCTTTCTGTATAGAAGGCGGCTTTTTTTAGC
>CAILMK010000182.1 GCA_903835275.1 uncultured bacterium
GAGTGGTAAAAATAATTTCTGAGCCTAAGAGGATAGTTTCAACCGTACCATCTCAAACAGAGTTATTATTTGACCTTGGATTGGAGGATAGGATAGTGGGAGTCACGTGGTTCTGTATTCATCCGAAGGATAAATGTAAGGCAAAGGCACAAATTGGAGGGACAAAAAACCTGAAAATTGATACCATCCGCGAATTGCAACCCGACCTGATCCTCGCAAACAAAGAAGAAAATGAACAATCTCAAATAGACGAACTTGCAAAGGAGTTTCCGGTTTGGATAAGTGATATACGCACTTTAGAGGACGCGCTTGAAATGATGGCATCTTTCGGTAAAATCACAGGGAAAATGGAAAGGTCAGTCGAAATAATTTCCGGCATCGAATCTATTTTTAAAAACCTGCCGCAGTCACCGCCGCTACGCACACTCTATCTGATCTGGCGGGAGCCTTATATGAGCATTGGCAGCGATACTTTTATTCACGATATGCTCACGCGCTGTGGATTGCGCAATGTTTGCGCTGATTCCGCGCGTTACCCCGCGCTTAGTCGCGAAGATTTGCGCGCACTCGCGCCGGAACTCATCCTTCTTTCATCGGAACCCTATCCATTCAAGGAAAAGCACATCCTGGAATTGCAGGAAATTTTACCTAACGCGCGCATCCAATTAGTGGATGGTGAAATGTATTCCTGGTACGGCTCCAGGTTATTGCATTTTAGAAATGAAATACTTTGATTTAAATTTGTTTCATCAAATGAAAAAAAAGCGAATCATCTTCATCAAAATATGCAGCGGATTAATTCATCTGCTCATGGTGTCAGTGGTGTTTTTATTGTTTTTATGGCATCAGGATGGATTTGGTGCCGGGGATATTTATGCGACACTTTTCTGGACAGTTCCATTTGCAAGCGCGCTTTTGGTATGCGGTGCATCCTTCCTTCGCTTTTTCAGAAGCAGGCATTTATTGGTGCGTGTGTTGCTTATCCTGATATTGTCAATTATACTTTCATTTGGATGGGTGTATGGCGTTGCATTTTTCCTGGGTCCGTGGATGGGAGCATTCAGCATACCTGTATTTTATCTGTGGATTGCTGGCAGCTTTGCACAGTTATTATTTCTTGACAGATTACTGCCTTTGCCTGCGGACAGCATAAAACCATTGAAAAAGATTTTATCAGTAGTTGCCTTTCCTTTTATTCTTGCCCTTATGGTAGTCTTTGTTTATGGTTCTTCAATTTTGTTTTCATACTTGAATGCGCCCGAGAAAGAAATGTATCTTATCCCTGAAAATTTTGAAGGGAATTTCCGTGTTATCTATGGGGAAAAATGCGGCATTGATCCACCGTTTGAAAATGGGAGAAGGGTTATGAAAATACCTGATAACGGTATATTGATCGTTCAACCTGAATTCAAGGCAGGCATCATTAATAATGAATATTACCTTGTAGATAAAAGCGGCGGCCGTAGGAAAATAAATGAGCTTTTCGATTATTCTGAACGCCTCACGAAATCTCCCGGAGTGATGATGGGTGGTTCAGGAAGCACAGCAGGTCCCATGCCGGACGGAAGTTCTTCTTCTGAATCTCCGTTGGCGATGCATTATTCATATTTCACGCTTTACAATAAGGATACGGTTTCACACGGTGAACGAGAATATACGTTACGGGAAAACCGTTTGGACTCCCTCGCTAATGCCTTAGTGGAGAAATGCCGTGGGAAAAACAAAGCACGAAATTAATTATTCCACTACAACTGTTTCCTCTAAAGGTTCATTCTTGGGAACATCATGTAAATGAACATACCCTGCAAGTGAACGCATCGCGAAAAATAAACTGAATATTGTAAGTATTGCTCCCATAATGAAAGGCGCTCCGCCATAATGAAATGGTGCATCCTTTGATGTGAAATAAGAAAACAGATTGGTCATTAATAAAGGACCTACAATAGAGGTAAGGCTCATTAAACTGGTGAGTGCTCCCTGTAATTCTCCCTGTTCGTTTGCGGGCACCTGGTTGGAAATGATTCCCTGCAAAGCTGGTCCTGCAATACCACCAAGGCAATAAGGAACAAGAAATGCAAACATCATCCATGTCTGGTTGGCAAGACCTAGCAAAATAAATCCGATAATGTATAGAAGCAATCCAAAATAAACAGATCGTTTTTGTCCGAGCCTGGGATTTATTACCCGTGTCAATCCTCCCTGCACGCCTGCGATGAGTATACCTACAAAAGCGAGTGATGCGCCTACCATGGTCGGAGTCCAGCCAAACTCTTCCTTCGTGATAAAATTCCAGGTGCTCTGCAGAGCGTGTGCGGCAATATAAACGCACACGAGGGAGCCGATCAATCCGAATATCACAGGATATTTTTTTAATTGTATCAGGGATCCAATAGGATTGGCTCTTTTCCACTCGAATTTCCTTCTGTTTTCAGGTTTAAGGGATTCAGGAAGTATGAAGTATCCATACAGGCAATTCAGGAAAGAAAGTATAGCTGCAGCAATAAATGGAGCACGTAGCCCTAATCCGCTAAGTGCGCCACCTATGGCAGGTCCGATGATAAAACCGAGGCCGAATGCCATACCGATCATTCCAAAATTCTGCGCACGCTTTTCCGGTGTGCTGACATCTGCAATGTATGCAGATGCAGTGGTGAAGCTGGCACCCGTCATACCTGCGAGGATTCTTCCAAGGAAAAGCCAACCAATGGTAGGAGCTATTGACAAAATAATGTAATCAATTCCAAATCCAAACAGCGCGAAAAGCAATACCGGTCTTCTTCCATATCTATCACTCAGGTTTCCCATAATGGGTGAACAAAGGAACTGCATGATGGCAAATGCAAAAAGCATCCAGCCGCTATAAATGGCAGATTCACTTAATATCTGTGGTGTAACTTTCATCCCCGGATGTAGAAGAGAGCTAATTAAATCCGGCATTACAGGAATGATAATACCAAACCCCATTACATCCAGAAGAAGTGTAATGAATATAAATCCTATCGCTGATTCGCGTTTAATTGCCATTTTATGAGAGTGTAATTGTTTTGTGTTATATTTTAATTTTATCCTTCCCTTAAAAAAAGGGAAGGATAAAATTATTACTTAATGTCTGCGTACAGAAACCTAAAATCTAAAATCGTAAATCAGTTTACGCCAATTCAATTTCAGCTTTCACGTGTTTTTTTTTACTAAACTTAAGTGCAGCTTCCACGAATTTTACAAATATTGGTTGCGGATTATCAACGGTGCTTTTCAATTCAGGGTGATACTGTGTGCCAATAAAGAAAGGGTGATCTTCAATCTCCACGATCTCCACAAGCTTGCTCACAGGATTAATTCCTGAAGGTATCATGCCTGCTTTTTCAAAGGCATCCTTGTAATCATTATTAAACTCATAGCGGTGACGGTGACGCTCCATGATCACACTTTGGTTATAAATTCTAAACGCCAGGGAATCTTTATCAAGCTGGCAAGGATATGCCCCAAGACGCATTGTGCCACCTTTCGCATTTCTTGATTTTTGATCTTCCATTAATGCAATAACAGGATGTGGTGACTTAGGATCAATTTCCGTAGTGTGCGCGCCATTTAATTTTAATACATGACGTGCAAATTCAATAACCGCGCACTGCATACCAAGACAAATTCCGAAGAAAGGAATTTTATTTTCGCGCACATATCTTATTGCCGCAATCTTTCCTTCAATACCACGCTCACCAAAGCCGGGAGCTACAAGAACACCCGCTAGGCCTTCCAGTTTTTCTGCAACATTGCTTGGGGTAATACTTTCGGAGGAAATGTATTTTACTTCCACTTTGCAATCATTTCTGGTTCCGGCATGAATGAAACTTTCATTGATGGATTTATATGCATCAGGAAGTTCGGTATATTTTCCAACCAAACCAATAGTAATGGTATTGGAATAGTGAGTAATTTTATAGAGGAAATCTTCCCAGCTGGTAAGATCAGGATCATGACGCAAAGGAAGTTTTAATTTGGAAAGAACCACCTTGTCCAGTTCTTCTTTTTGCATCGCTGTTACTACTTCATAAATGGATTTCACATCTATGGCTTCCATTACAGAATTCGCTTTTACGTTACAGAAAAGTGCAAGCTTTTTGCGCATTTCCTTACTGATGGAATGTTCTGTGCGGCAAACTAAAATATCAGGTTGTACACCTGTTTCTAAAAGTGTTTTTACCGAGTGTTGTGTTGGTTTTGTTTTTAATTCTCCAGCACCTTTCAGGAAAGGAATATACGTAAGATGGATCACCATGCAATTGCTTGGACCTTTTTCATAACGCATCTGGCGCAGTGATTCAATATATGGAAGGGATTCAATATCCCCAACAGTTCCTCCGATCTCAGTAATAATGATCTCGAAATTATTTCCTTTGCCAAGGCGTTGGAAACGACTTCTTATTTCATCTGTGATATGAGGAATCACCTGAACGGTTTTTCCAAGATAATCACCACGACGTTCTTTTTCAATAACGGTCTTGTACACCTGTCCGGTGGTAACGTTATTAGCCTGCGATGTTGGAATATTCAGGAATCGTTCATAATGCCCAAGATCCAGATCCGTTTCTGCGCCGTCATCCGTTACATAACACTCACCGTGTTCATAAGGATTCATGGTGCCCGGATCTACATTCAGATAGGGATCGAATTTTTGAATAGTTACAGAGTACCCACGCGCCTGTAGCAACTTTGCCAGACTTGCGGATAAAATGCCTTTGCCAAGGGAAGAGCTCACACCTCCTGTCACGAAAATATATTTAGTAATTGCCATAATCTAATTAAGTGTATTTAAAAATTCCTCTGCCTTTATCAAATCCTCCGGAGTATCCACAGCCAGCATGGTATAATCCGTTTCAGCAACAAATATCTTGTAGCCGTTTTCCAGCCAGCGCAGTTGCTCCAGGCTTTCTGCCAGTTCCAGTGATGATGGAGCTAATTTAACTATTTTATTTAAAACAGAAGTACGGTAAGCGTAAATTCCAATATGTTTTACAAATCCGGAATAGGTGCCGGCCTTATCCCTGATATAAGGAATAGGGGAGCGGCTGAAGTATAAGGCCTGTCCGCTTATAGTTCTGGTTACTTTGACAACATTCGGATTTGAAAGTTCTTCTTCGTTTTTTATTTTTTGTACAAGTGTTCCGATTTCTATTTCAGGGTTGCTGAATAATGCAAGCACTTTTGCCCTGTCCTGGTGGATTGATGTGGGGGGGGATGAGGACGCCCTTGGCGCTCGCATTAACCTTGCCCTGCCCGTGCCAGGGCTGATAGTTGCATTCTCCCCCTTTGCGTCGCCCTCCACTGCTACTGTGGGGATGATGGCGACCCTCTCAGCTGCTGCATCAATGGGCACGTCCCTGGGCGGCCCCATCTCCTCCTCCTCC
>CAILMK010000183.1 GCA_903835275.1 uncultured bacterium
AAATCTTTCGCAAATGTCAAAATATAGATTCGCTCAACTCCTTTTTGGAAAAAACATTTAAGCCTGAAGAAAGAGAAGGATTGCGAATCACATTTGATCATTCCTGTAGTATATCTTTTAAAATTTACACTAAAGGTAAAACATATAAATTTGGCGGACAATGTTCGAATTTAGCTATTACCCCATGGCACTATTCAAAATATATTGGAGAAGGATTTCGGGACAAAAAGACTATTAATATTTTCAACCCAATGATCAATGTGAATTTATTAAGAATACTACCACAGGATTTTTATCTGAAAAAACAATTGAGCGTTGACAATATTTTAAGAGAATACATTGTTGATTGCCTAAAAAAGGCAAAAATTATCTAATAATATGACTAAACACTTCGCCGATGCAAGTAACATTAAAACATCGGTGACTAATAAAATTACCTCTATAATATTTTTTCATCCATGCGCTTCCCTGTTCGATACAATTTAAAAACGATCCTGCTAATAATCGGTGCGGTATTGGCTATCAGTTTTTTATTGGTACCTATGGCAGTTAAGGCATTCAACTATTCATGGGAAGTATATGCTCTCTTTACTTTACTGGCAGTCATACAAACTATTTTAATGCCTTATCTTTATGTAATAGACAAAGACAATTTCATTATCAGGCGATTTCTATTTCCGATAAAAATAAAAATTTCCGAAATTGAATCCCTCAGGAGAATTGAAAAAGAAGAAATGAGGTATACCGGTAAGCCTTCCATGAATGTCGGCTTTTTTGGCTACAGCGGAAGATACACCAATGATGTTTTGAAGGATTTCAAAATGTACTCAGGTAGTATGAAAGACCTGATACTTATCACAACCACAAATGGGAATAAAATAGTTGTTTCGGGAGATGATAAATTATACTCCGCGCTGGAGGGATTAATTTCAACTGAAACAATTTAAACCTCACAGGTCTTTAAGACCTGTGAGGTTTTTAAAGATGTCTCTTCTAAAACTTAAATCCAATGTAAATCGAAAGATTATTTACAGGATTAAAAGTAAGGTTCCATCCTTTGTTGGTGCCGTCGGTTTTTGAATTGGTGATGGTATTTTGAATACCGGGAGTGACCGTTTCGCTTGAAGTATTTGTAGTTTTACCATCAGAATACAAAACAGGAATATACTCCTCAATTCCCAGGGTAAAGTATCTTCCCATACGGTACTGAACCCCGGCAACCGGTGCTAATCCAAATCCTATCGTTGTAGTTTTATATTCCGAAGTATTTACTGTTTCTGTTCCTGAAGCTGTGCGTGAAGATGTTGTCGTATTATCACTCATTGCATAACTGAAAATACCGTCGAGTCCCATATAAAAACGCGCTTTTCCCGCATTGTACGAATGCTGGTATCCTGCACGAATAGTGAACGCTGAATAATTGTACTTATAATTATTGGTATTGGTATCAGTTGTCGGAATACCGCCGCCAGCGGTGCTCGTCCCATTTGATGTATTAGTGCTATTATTCAGGCTGACATCTATTCTTGCCCGTATGGCACCATTTCCACAGTGATAACGGTACAGAAAAGAAGATACGTTTGGACTATACACCCTTGTTATAATAGGTGCCACGTCAAGAGCAAGTTCATGATAGGATGCGGGTAAGGAATCCTTTTGTGCGGTAGCGGTGATGGAAGCAAATAAGATCCATCCCGCAGTAAGTGCGAGTAG
>CAILMK010000184.1 GCA_903835275.1 uncultured bacterium
AGCTAGTTTTAATAAAGCAGGTAAAAGAAAATGGTGTACTTATCTGGGCGGCAAAAATTATGATTTTGGATATGAAATTAAGCTTGATACTCTGGGTAATCTTTATACTCTTTTAGAGTCATATAGTGATAGCATTAAAAGGTTTTCACTTGATCAGAATGCAGGGGAAGGTGATATTATTATTACTAAAATGGATACCGGCGGGAAATTCAAATGGTTGCATTACCTTGGCGGCAGCAAGGACGATTACCCATTATCCTTTTCAACAAATACTGAAAAAATATATTTAATGGGGGTGTCTTATAGCGCAGACCTTCCTTTAACCAAGGGTTTTAATATTTATAAAAGATCAGATACAACCTGGGGTGCAATTTTTTTGGCTCGTTTTGACTCATCGGGTAACAGGGACTGGTGCACTTATTTTTCAGATTCAGCCACCGAATCCAGTAATGATGATGGTTTGGTTTTGGATGAAATCAATAAAATATATCTTGCTACATCAAGCAGGTCAGCGTACATTACTTCCTATGACCCAAAGCATAAAATGTATGAGACTTTTATTACAAAACTATCGGACCATGGATGTGAATATCCCAACATATCCGGAAAAAATATACTTTGCCAACGGGATAGCATCCTGTATATTGTTCCTTCTCATAAATCGAGTAAATATATCTGGAAAATAAGTTCGGGGGCATCTTTATTAGCTTCTGTTAATGATACAGCCATAGTGAAATGGGATTCCATAGGATCTTCACAATTATTCGTTTCAGAAACCAGCAAAAGCGGATGTACTATTACGGATACTTTCAATGTAAAGATCAATCCAACGCCGGTTGCCAAAATGACGGGGCCCATTTTGCCATGCCTTTCCTCAGAAGTAAGATATCAAGCTACTGCAAATTCCTTGTATACATACACCTGGAATGTCCCGAAAGGGAAAATCGATTCAGGAAAAGGCAAGTCCGCAATTAGAGTTATTTTTTATTCTCCTTATACTACTTTTGTTTCTGTCCAGGTATCTAACAGTTATGGATGCAACGTTTCTGATACCCTGGCAATAATTGCAAGCGATCCTGTACCAAGATTCACGATGGTCAATCATTGTATTTCGGACTCGGTAATTTTTAAAGATGCCAGCAAGTATTCAACATCCGTTCATTGGCAATTTGGAGATGGAGATACATCTACAGTCAAAATTGCAAAACATAAATTTTTAAAGCCCGGCATTTATGATGTTGAAATTGATGCCAGCCGTCCGGGTTGCACGGCTTCTTTCACACAAACTATTGCCATATATCCTTTACCTGATGCCTCATGGAGTTATACGATGCTATCATCAAATGCAATAGACTTGAGTGCCAATTCCACCAAGGCATCATCTTATTTGTGGACATTCGGAAATGGGGATAGTTCTCAGAATATGAATTGCAGCTATTTGTATCATGCAAGCGGGAAATTCAAGATTATGCTTACAGTAAAAGATAGCAATAATTGTATGGCTGAAAGTGATACAACATTTAGTATTTATACAGGGATTAATCAGATAACTAAGAATAAAATTGATGTCTCGGTATTCCCAAATCCATTTGCCAATGATTTCACTTGTTCTATAAAAATGAATGAGGCTGGAATTATTAGCTTGAGAATATTTGACGCGGCTGGAGTAAAAATAACAGAACAAAGTATCATGATTGAAAAGGGTGAAACTCGAAAATTTACCTTTTCACAATTATCCAACCTCGCGAATGGATTATACTTCTTTAAAGTAAATTCGTCTGGAGAATTATTTTCATATCCAATTATTAAAAGCAGCAATTAAACCAACATATTTAGAAAAATTAAATAGTAACCAACCTAAAAAATATGCTTAAGTCACTTCTTTTTATTGTTCTTTCTTTAATGCTTGCGATGGAACAAGGCTCCTCCCAACATCTTCAGAAAATCACATCCTTTCACAGAAACCCCGGTTTTGAAGAAAACCTCGGACAGTTTGGAAGTAGCCCTGCGGATTCATTGTATTATGTTGCCGATGACGGGAATGTTAAGGTCTACTGTATGAATAATATGCTTCGTTTTACCTTTATTAAGATCGAGCCCAAGGATATTAAGAAAAACAAAAACATTCCTGATTCCGGTTCTCAATTTGAATGCGCACACATGGATATGACTCTAATGGGCTCCAATCCCAATCCTCATATCCGCAAGGAAAATCAGGTGGGTTACAAAATGAATTATTACACTCCGGAATACCCCGATGGTATTTTCAATGTATGGCATTATTCACGTTTGGTATATGAAAATATTTATCCAAATATAGACATGGTGCTGAATACAACGGACAAGGGGATGAGTTATGACTTCATTGTACATCCCGGGGGAAATGTTTCTGATATACGCCTATCCTGGAATGGAGTGGATAATATTATTGAAAAAGAAGGCGGATTAGTATATAAAAGCTCCTTGGGGGAATTGCGCGAATCAGCACCTTCTTCCAAAAATGAAGAAAACAAGATTCCAACAGTTTTCCATGTCAATGGAAAACAAGTTACTTTCTCTGTCGGTAATTATGACAAAAACACTGATCTAATCATTGATCCCAACCTGGAATGGTTTACTTATTACGGGGGAAACTTGGATGACTGTTTATTAGATGTGGTTATGGACCATGATGGTAACGAATATGTCATGGGGTATGAAAACAGTACCAGCAATAGCTTTTTTTATAGGAAAGGAAAATCTTTTGTTTCAGGACTGACAGCGGGTAGTTCAATATTTGGGAAAATTGACTCAAAAGGAAAAATAAGCTGGGGTACGGCTACTTATGCCGTAGGTTTCAACTCTATCCGTTATGACGGGAAATCGGATTTATATTTTGGAGGAAATACAACTAAAGGAGGTTTTGCTACTAAAGGCGCTCACCAGACAGGATATGAAGGGAATCGAGATGGCTTCATTACCAAGTTTGATACTTCGGGAACAAGAATCTGGGCAAGCTATTACGGTGGTGGTCAGCTTGATAATTGCTTAAATATTGTCCTTGTTGGTAAAAATAAGGATGTGTATTGTACCGGCGTTACAGAAAGCGATAGTTTTATTGCTACGACAAGTGCTTATGCCACCAAAAGCAGTGGTAATGATGATGCATTCATCGCTAAATTCGATTCTTCCGGTGTTTTGAAATGGGGTACCTATTATGGTAATAAGACAGGATCTACTTTTGGAACAGGGATAACTGCCGATACTTCAGGCAATACATACACCTGTGGCTTTACATCTGCCACCAAGGGAATTGCCACCAGCGGAACCTTCAGGACAACCAATACAACAAATGACTATGTGGGTTTTATCGTAAGTTTTGACAGCAATGGTAAACGGAAATGGGGGACATATTGTGTGGATTCAATTACATCTGTTTCCGGAAATATTGTATATGATATGCAGGGAAGCTTGTATTTGAGTGGCATTACCGGAAGCAGTGTAAACATAGCAAGCTCCAATGCGTATGATACCACATACGGTGGTGGTTATGATGGATATATTACAAAGTTTAATACCAAAGGACAAAGAATATGGGGTACTTATTATGGAGGTAGCGGATATGACGATGCCTGCGATTTGAAAATAGGTCCCGGAGGTATCCTTTATATTTCAGGGTATACTAACAGTACATCCGGAATTGCCACACCTAATACTGTACAGGGAACTTTTAAAGGAAAAAATGACGCTTTCTTATCCGTTTTTGATACCAGTGGCTATCTTTTGTGGGCTACTTATTTAGGACTTAGTAATTTAACTTACGGATACAATCTGGATGTAGATGATTCCGGAAATGTTTACATGGTAGGAACCACTCTGGATGCTACACTTGGAACTTCCGGAGTATTCCAGTCCAAAAATAATGGAAGTTATGATGGTTTCCTGGTGAAATATACCGGATTGATTCCACCTTTCGGAATTACAAAATTATTTGGGGATACTGCAGGCTGCCAGGATGGTTTCAGTACGTATTGGGGAAGCAGCAAACCCAAAAGCAAATATTCATGGTCCGTAAGTGGAGGGAATATTACTTCCGGAAGTACCAGTGATACCATCATAGTGCAATGGAGTACTGCCGGTAAACAATTGGTGAAGATCACCCAGACCGATAGTTCGGGGAATATCCTTAAAGACTCCATGTATGTAAATGTTCACTCAGCCTATGCACCAACCATAGCAGGAAATACCCTTGTTTGTCCAGCGCAAACTGTTACTTACGGCATCTCGGCAAATTCCTCATTTACGTATGTCTGGAGTGTAAATGGAGGAAGTATTAGTGGCGCTTCCAATTCTGATTCAGTAAAAATTACCTGGGGCAAAGGTGGTGCATCTTCCCTGAAGGTAATCACTTCCGGAAGTACGGGTTGTAAGGACTCGGGTTCATTTGCTGTGAATGTTTCTTTACCGCTTCCTAAATTCTCCGTACTAAATACCTGCCTCGGTGATACAACAAAACTGCTGGATTCAAGTTTGCTGGCTACATCTTACAAATGGAGTTTCGGTGATGGCGGATCTTCCACCCAATTCAGTACCCGCCATATATTTACAAAGAGCGGTAGCTACCCTGTAAAACTCACTGCCTCCCGCACCGGTTGTTCGGATTCGCTGACACAAAATATTGTTATCCGTGCCTTGCCTTTGGTGCATTGGAATGTTGTAAAAATAACCAAATTGACAATTGCTTTTCATCCGGTGGATAGTGTATTGAGTTCTTATGCCTGGGATTTTGGGGATGGCAACACAGATACCATAGCAAAACCTGTGCATGGCTTTGCAACGACCGGCGCTTATACCATAGGCTTGAAAGTACAAGACCAATTTGGATGCAAAAACCATTTGGATTCCAGCCTGAGTATTGTTACCGGAGTGAATGAAAACTCATTTGCAGTAGGGACTTTAGATTTATACCCTAACCCCGTTACAGATATACTGCACATAAGTATGGACCTTGATGCCCGCAGTAATTTGAAGATACTTATCTACGATGCACAGGGAAAATTTATCACCACTCTTACAGAAGCTACCCTTGAAAAAGGCGCACATTCTTTTGAATGGAATACCAACTCCCACCCTGCCGGCATTTACTGGATAAAAGTGATTGACGGAACCGGCAGCTATACCACAAAGTTTTTGAAAATGTAAAATC
>CAILMK010000185.1 GCA_903835275.1 uncultured bacterium
TGTAATGTGACAAAAATACGAAATTTTCAATATCCGCGTAACTTTTTGTGAAAATTAAGCTACAGGTATTAAACGCTTCACCCATCCAAAAAATTCTTTTCTTCGTATACTTTATTGAACAAAGTCTTAATTACTGCCATTTGTCAGCAAAAGAGACTTTAAATTTAAGTAGTTTTGCATTGTTAACCCCAGATTGAATAGTAAATGAAAACATTTTTACGCTTTAGTTTCTTTATGGTTCTTTGCAGTGTATTAGGTTCCTGCCATTACGACAAATACGATACCCTCATAAAACCGGGGCTTCCTGTTACAGCTCCTATTGTAATACCTGATAGTGTTACCATTAAGTATTCTGCTGATATTGTCCCCATTCTCACGGCCAATTGCTATTCCTGTCATAGTGCAGCAAATAAAGGACTTGGGCTTGGATTTGAGCTGGATACTTATTCAGACCTACACACGTTTTGCACCCCGAATGATTCAACCTGTTTGTTGGTAGAATGTATTACTCATAAAAATGTTAATATATGCCGAACAATGGTGCTGCATTCAAGGATTCTGACATAGCCGTCATTGTAAAATGGGTATTCAAGGGAGCTAAAAATAATTAATAACGATATGCTGATTCATACTATGAGAAATTTCTTTTTTACGCTTTGCCTGCTGCTGACTACATCATTGGCGTTTTCACAGACCGATCCTTTTGCTTCATTGGATAGTGGAGTTGCCAAGGGCCCTGAATATGCTACTGCAACCTTTAAAGGTACTCGCCTGATAAACTTTATGACCGTTGAAGTTCCGGGCAAAAACACACTCGATTTCCGTATTTCCCACCGTTTTGGTGATATAAGCATGGGTATGCCTACTTTTTATGGATTGGATGGCCCTGCAAATATCTGGCTTGGATTGGATTACAGCTTTAATGGCAGGCTGATGGTAAGCCTTGGAAGAACCAATATTGATAAGACCGTTACCACAGGTCTGAAATACAAATGGTTGCGCCAAACGATCCATAGCAATGCAATGCCGGTAACGGTAACCTTATTTGCGGGTTGGAACATAGTTACCCTCCCTGCCGCATCGGCCTCTTATACCGATGAATATAAATACATGACTGATAGGTATAGTTTCCTTTACCAGGTAATGATCGCAAGAAAATTCAATGAACGCTTATCCTTGCAACTTTCACCTACCATGATACATTATAATGAAGTGGTTGCCATCTCTGATAAGAATGATGTTTTTGCGGTACCTGTACTGGGCAGGTATAAGTTTAGCCGCAGCGTGGCATTAACTGCTGAATACGGAGTGAGGATCAATAAATATTCCGCCAATTTCAGTAAATACCAAAACGTAATGGGAGTTGGTTTTGATATTGAAACAGGCGGCCACGTATTCCAGATATTTTTCACCAATGCGCTTGATATGCTCGAAACTCAAACCATTCCTTATACTCAGAAACCTGCCGGCAAACAACCGTTCTGCCTTGGATTTAATATTTCGAGGATGTTCTCTTTCTAGTGATAGAGTGATATAGTAATAAAGTAAAAAGCATCTAAAGCGGACA
>CAILMK010000186.1 GCA_903835275.1 uncultured bacterium
GTCCCTGATTTTGCGGTTCAGAAACCAGCGTTGAAATTTTACGACCTGTTACATCATACACTTCCAAAAGTACTTTTGCATTCTGATTCAATGAATAACTTATTGTAAAATCTTGTTTGGACGGGTTGGGGTATATTTTTAACTCATCTTCTGAAATTGAATAACTCTCAATGCCCGTTGTATTATTTGAATCAACATACACGAGAAGCGCCCTGGTTGTTTTGAGTGCCTGGCAGGAATTATCTTTCGCAGTTATGAAAATCAAATATGGATTACTTCTTATATCAATGCTTGAGGGTGTCCAGTCAATGTGCAATTCGGGATGTTGTTTTTTCACTTCTGAAGAAATCGTATCCCCTTTCATATCTGTGGTCCAGCTTAATGTTACCGTATCACTTTTATCAGGATCATCTGAATTAAGCGTTATATGAGTGTGATGATTCGGATGAATATGAATGGTATTATTTGTAGTGCCGTTTATACCGGAAAGGGTTGGTGGATGATAAGAAGGGCATTTTATAGTTACAATTTCGATGTCCCTTATAATTTCTCCGATTCTCACATAATTACCTGAAATACTTCTCCATTTTTCGATCTTAATAACGACGGGGCTAATAGAATATGTTGTAGATTTAAAATAAAGAGTTCCATTAGCCATATCAATGTGGAAACCTTCGCAGGAAGGTGGATTCCACTTTGCCGTATTGATCGGAAAAGAATCAAATCTCAGAGGCTTATTATAGGCAAAAGGCTTGCTCCAGGAAACTGCCTTGTTAGCATCTTGCATAGCAGAATCCAGGATATACACCAGGGAATCTCCATCCGGGTCGGTGGCAGAATTTTTTAAATCAATACATGTGTTCTCGCAAACAATAATCTGTGGAAAGGTGTCAAATACAGGGGAACTATTCGCCTGACACTTGTTGAAAAATGCACTCACATAAAAATTCTGACCACTACTGCCCAATGTTATCTGTCCATCCCTCGATGTATCAGAATAAGCGATGGTATATTCACAATAGGTATAGCTTTTAACGCTTACAATACCCGTATAGGTATTTCTTGTGAAACCAATCAAGTATTTACTGTGAGGAGAATCGCATCCACTGCCGGTCATGCATCCATCATAATTGGTTACATCCTTTGAACTTCTCAGATGAACATTAAAGCTGGTAAGTTTAGTGGTTTTAAACATTACATCCAGCGGAATCTGTGATGTTGGCTTAACCCCGCTACAACTATAATAAACATTGAGTGTAACAAGGAAACTATCGCCCCCAAGGTTTTTGTACATTATTTCACCGCCCGCAATAGAAGCTGCATGGACTGAAAGTAGATTGCTTGCAAATGCAAGGCAAAGCAATAACAGGATTTTGCTGATGTTTTTCATTTTAGGTTCTACGAGAATTTTAGTGGGAACTCATAGATTTGCATCAAATATATAACGAAACTTGGAAAACACGAAATTTTTTAGCGAGTTGTTGAAACTCGGGGAAGACTGGCAAATAAAGAAC
>CAILMK010000187.1 GCA_903835275.1 uncultured bacterium
CCGATCTGGATTATTTATGTACTGGATGGTGGAATATCCGATAAACCGGTCGAAGAGGAAATTGCTTTAAAATAAAAATGGTATGAAACATTGTTTTCTTTTACTACTGTCACTTTCTATTCTAGTTTCCTGCAATAATAAATCAGGGGACGAAAAGTTAGCAAGCGAAAAAAGTAATGAAGTTGTAAACTTTAATCGCGTTGTAGGTATTGGTAAAATTATTCCTGAAAATGACATTATTCAACTCTCATCGCCTGTAAATGGTATTGTTCAGGGAATATATAAAAAGGAAAATGATACCGTACACATAGGGTCAGTTGTTGTGGAATTAGAACACCATATAGAAGATGCTAAACTTGTACAATTAAATTTTGAAGTAGAAACACAGATTGAACAAATAAAAGCTGATGAAGCAAACCTGGATGAAGCCGAAGCGAAATACAGTAATGCGAAAATGGAATTGAAACGGTTGCAAAATCTATTATTAAAAGGTGCAGAAACACAACAAACAGTAGATGATGCCATCACAAATTTGAAATCATTAAATGCTAATATAAATAGGTTTAAAGCTAACGTTACAGTTGCTAAGAGCAAATTACAAGAGGCTAAAGCAGCTTTAAAAGCTAATCAAATTGAAAGGGACCAAAAAATAATTAAATCGCCAGTAGGTGGAAAAATTTTGGAACTAGCAGTCTTACTGGGTGGAGCTGTATCAATCCAGCAATCATTTGCACAAATTAGTCCTGAAGGAAAAACAATTGCTATTTGTGAAATTGATGAATCGAATGCTGGTAAAATATCCGTTGGTCAGAAAGGTTGGATTAGAAATGTAGGCTCTTTAGATACATTATCAACCGGCACCGTTTATTTCGCATCTTCTTTTTTAAAGAAGAAATCCTTGTTTACTGATCAGTCAGGTGAAAAAGAAGACAGGAGAGTTAGAACCATTAAAATAATGCTGGACAATCCAGCTAAATTATTATTGAATGCAAGAGTGGAATGCGTTATAGATATTTCCGGTAATTCCCAAAAATAACCCTATGTTAAAAATTGCATGGAAGTTCATAAAGTTTGATAAAGCCAAGAGCATTGGGGTTATTGTAGGTATTCTAATCAGTACTTTTTTAATTGGGCAGCAATTAGGTGTTTTCTTTTTTCTTTCCGGCCTTATGGGGGCATTAGCTACCGACGTAAAAGCAGACATATGGGTAGTGGATAGTAAAACAGATGATGTAAATCAGTTAGGAAGGTTGGATATGAGAAACCTTAGAGTAATTCAAGGGGTCAATGGAGTTAAAGAAGCATTCCCATTGATTATTGCCGGTGCATCATGCAATTTTAAAAATGGAACAAGTGGTGTTATCACTTTGCTAGGTGTGGATGAAACGCATACAAATGCTTTGGTAAGCAAGGAGAAAATTATGGCAGGCAATGTGTCTGAGTTGAAATTGGATGGAGCTGTCAGTGCTGAGTTTTTTGAAAAGAAGAATCTGGGCGGCGATATAGATCTTGGTACCAATTTCGAGATTAATGGCAAAAGGGCTTTTTTTGCGTTACAAACAAAAGGGTTTCGAGGTTTTGGCAGCAGTTTTTGTGTGACTACGATTGAAAGAGCACGTTTTTTTTCAAATCAATCTCCCAATAATATTAGTGCAGTTTTAGTGAATGTTGAAAATCCCAAAGACATCGACAAAGTAGTCGCAAGTATTAATCAAAATGTTTTCGGTATTCGTGCATGGACATCTTCAAAACTAGCTTCTTCTTCAGTAAAGAAAATATTGGCCAGTAGCGGTATTGCTTTAAGCACGGGCACCTTAATTGTCTTTGCATTAATTGCAGGGTTTTTCATTATTGGGTTGACGATGTATTCCTCTGCACTTGACCGCTTGAAGGATTATGGCACATTGAAGGCGATAGGTGCGGATAATAAATATATTACTAAATTGATTCTTACGCAGGCAATGCTATTCACCATTGTTGGATTTATTATTGGATTAGTATTGCTCGAAGGATTTAGATTGGGTGTTGCAAATTCAGGACTAATTTTTTCGTTTTCTCCACTTGTTTTGCTTTCAATGTTTACTTTAATTGGTTTGATATCATTAAGCGGGGCGTCATTTGCTTTGAGCAGAATAAGGAGTGTAGAGCCGGCGGCAGTATTTAGATAATTGGATAGCGTATTTAGGTATTTATCAATTAAAAGATAACAAGATGTACATAAATGTTTTTGCAAAACACATGAAAAATGCTCTTATGACCAGGAGAATCTGTAGAAATACTGTTCTTTCAGGTGTTTTATTTATATGGCTATTGTCAATTAACGCGCACGCTCAAAATATCATTACTTTGCCTCAAGCCATTGAGAAGGGCTTGGCGAACAAAAAAAATATAGCGGCAGGCAAATTGAATGAAACGATAAGTAAATTGCAAACTCAAGGTTTGTATCGTAAATATTGGCCACAAGTATCCGCGGAATATACATACCTATATAATCCTATTTTACAGACGTCTATTTTACCCATTGGCATCTTTAATCCAGCTTTTCCAAAGGATGCAACAAAGAGTGTGCAGTTCGGAACCAAATGGACGCAATCTGCGGGAGTAACTGCCTACATTCCGGTACTCGATTTTTCAATTCAAAAAAATATCAATGAGGCAAAATTAAAAGAACAATTAAGCAAGCTGACACAAGAATCATCGGAGTATGAGCTTACCTATTCTATCACTCAGACTTACTTTGATATTTGTTTGCAGCACTCTAAAATAAAGGCCGCTATTGCTGATACCAACAGGACGTATATTAGCTATAAGTTATTAGAAAGCAAATTTGAAGAAAAGCGTTTACTTAAGTCTGATCTGAATAAATCAAAAATTAATCATAACAATGTAGTTCAACAATTAGCTGATGAAAGATCTCGATTAGTTGAAGATAAAGTGTATTTGCTTTTTTTAATAGGCGAGAGCGACATTGAAAAATTGAATTTTGAAATTGATACAACCTTTGTAGTTAATTACCCTACAACAAAATTAGAAAGTTCGCCTGTCTTTAGCCAATTACCCGATATACGTGAACTCGAATCCCAAAGCAAACTCACCGCATTGCAAGCTAGTTCTGAAAAGGTAAAGCATATACCTACTTTAGGTTTTAAGGGATTTATTGGAGCGAATCAATTCGCGAATACTTTTAATCCGACTGCGGAAAATTCATGGTTCGGACTTAGTTATGTTGGATTAGATGCCAAGTTTCCTCTGCTTTTTGGTGAAAGC
>CAILMK010000188.1 GCA_903835275.1 uncultured bacterium
ATGATGATGCAGATGCTGAATTTATACTTCACTGCTCCGCGCAAGGATAAGGATGCATTTGAAGCTTTGAAAGCAAAGGATGTTGCATCCGTGGAAAATAATTTATTAAGCCCTGAATCAGTATTTGCGGATACTATTCAGAAAGTAATGTCCTGCGGAAATTACCGTACGCGCACGCTTACCAAGGCGATCCTTGATGAAATAAACCTGGATGATGCGTATCGCATTTATAAGGAAAGATTCGCGGATGCGGGTGATTTCACGTTCTTCTTCGTAGGTAATATTGACGAGGCAACTTTCAAGCCACTGGTGGAGCAGTACATTGCAAGCCTTCCATCCAAGGGTAAAAAGGAAATGTGGAAAGACCGCAAGATTGAAACTCCAAAAGGAATTGTAAAACGTACTGTTAAAAAGGGAGTGGAGCCAAAGAGTGCAGTAAGGCTTACCTACACCGGTACTTATGACTGGAGCGTAAAAAGCCGCACAGAAGCCCGTGCCGTTATGAATATCCTTAACATCATGATGCGCGAAACCATGCGTGAAGACAAAGGCGGCGTATATGGCGTAGGTGCAGGATTTAACCCTATACATTACCCGACTTCAAAATACATGATCTCCATTCGTTTTGGCTGTGCGCCGGAAAATGTGGATATGCTGATCAGTACTGCTAAGGAACAAATTGCCATCCTGAAAAAAGACGGTCCTTCCCAGAAGAACCTTGATAAAACCAAGGAAACCATGCACCGTGAATTGGAAACAAGTCTTCGCGATAACGGATTCTGGTTAAGCGTTATGAATACCTATTATACCAATGGGGATAGCTATGCTGATTTTCTTAATATTAATAAGATCATAGATGGCATCACACCGCAAATGGTAAAGGAACTTACCAATAAATATTTCAACGACGCCAATTACGATGAATTTACTCTTTATCCTGAAAAGTAGTTCCTATGCGCCTGGAAGAAGAAATAAAACAAAAACAATTCAGAAATGAATATCATAAACTGGGGGTAAATATTTTATTTACCTCCAGTTTATTAAAACTGAAAACCCAGCAGATGCTTAAACCCTTCGGGCTATCCCCGGAGCAATTCAACGTACTGCGGATACTGCGCGGCCAATACCCTGAGCCGGCAACGGTGAATATGATCATTGACCGCATGATCGATAAAAATTCCAATGCTTCCCGTATCGTGGATAAACTTATTGAGAAAAAATTAGTCATACGTAAGGAGTCTTGCGTAGACAGGAGGCAAGTGGATGTATTTATCACTGAAGAGGGTTTGAAGACTCTGGATGATATTGACAGGCATCCCGATGTGAATTTTGATTCCACGATGGTATGGATATCTAATGAAGAAGCCAGGATCATCAATGATATACTGGATAAACTGAGGGGACCGGCAGAAAAAGATGAGTAAACTTAAAGATTTATACAAAAAGAACAAGGACTACCTGCGGATAGATATTATAATGTACCTTGTCATGATCATTATTATAACGGTAGGCTTGTTAATCATAGCATAAATGAAAACTGCATAAAGAAAACACTCACATGGATTCCAATACTGCCCAAAATGAAAACGAACTGCTTCTTGCCCAGATCAGCGAACTGAAGCAAAAATTAGCGCGAAGCAAAGGCTTCATGGATTTTGTTGAATCAGATACGGATCCTACACATACACTTCGTTCCGCATTGGTAAATATGCAAAGTTTCATCAGCGTTATGGAATTGCTCGAGTACCGCGTGAACCAGGAAGACCTGAAGGAAATGTCCCGTGACCTGAAGCAATCAACCACAAAATTACTCTCCATCATGGATGAGATATGTAAGACATTGTAGTTGATCCTCATGATAAAAAAACTGTTCATTCTATGCCTGTTATTCGTAACTCTTTCCGCACAAGATTGCAAAAGAATGAATTTCGATTTCCAGTTGAATAACAATTCGGATAAGGCCGTTTATTATGCGGAATCTTCAAGTCCGACGGCATCATCAAATAATCCTGATACCAGTCTGAATATCCTGGACAATAAGCCCGGTGTGAATGGAAACACCACTCAAAAAATTAATGCCCATGATAAAATCTTTGTGCCTCCCCATTCCGATGCCATATTGCTTTATATTTTTGACGCCGATGTAATAGAAAAACAGCCTTGGGATAGCGTTGTAAAGTATTATAAAATTTTAAAGCGATATCAAATTTCGGAACAGCAAATTAATAGTTCTAAACTGATTATTAATTATCCGTAATTTGAAATGAACCATGAAGATTCAAAGTGTTGTAATGAAATCTAAAAAGGAGAGGATTCCGAGCATACGCTTCGCTCTGCATTGGTAAATATGCAAAGTTTCATCAGCGTTATGGAATTGCTCGAG
>CAILMK010000189.1 GCA_903835275.1 uncultured bacterium
ATAGTCTTTTTCAGATTCTAAAAATTAATAAAATGAGACCTATAACTAAATTATTCCTTTTTGTATCGCTGATACTGGTAACATTTACCATGATAAATGCATGCAAAACGCCAGAGGCAATATTAAATAAATCCGGAGCCCAGCTATGGGGTGAAAATTGTAACCGTTGCCACAATGCCCCGGATCCCACGACTTATAGTGATGACCAATGGGATGTTGTTGCTGAACATATGCGTCAGAAAGCGCTTCTTACCGATCGTGAAATAACCAAGGTAAGGGAATTTTTGAAGAGTGCGAACAACCAGTAATTTTAAATGAATTTATCTAAAAATATTTTTATGACAAGGAAAACATTATTGATCCTCGGTACTCTGTTAGGGATTCTTTCCTACAGTTGCAATTCCGGAAATAAAAATGCAGCTGAAAGTACTTCCAAAAAGGATACTACAGCTGCTGAAGTTAAGAAATCTGACACTGTGGTTTTATCACAGGGTAATAACAAAAACGGTATTGGCAGGTTTAAGGATATCCAACTCACTCATCCGTTAGATCAGGCTATGATTGGCATGGGGGAAGGTATTTTTAATGCCAAATGCATTGCCTGTCATAAACTAACTGCTGAGAAATTGGTGGGTCCGGGCTGGAAAGGCGTAACCGATAGGAGAAAACCTGAATGGATCATGAATTTTATTACCAATACTCAGGTGATGCTGGATAAGGATCTTGTTGCCCAGGCGGAAATGGTTACTTGTGTAATCAGGATGCCTAATCAGGATTTGACCGATGACCAGGCGAGGCAGATACTTGAATTTATGCGCAAAAACGACGGTAAGAAATGATGTTACTATTTGATTAGAATAGCTCCATTATTCTTAAAAACGAAATGTCCGATTGTTTTCAACCGGACATTTTTTGTATATTTAAGATTGTGTTTTCAGGATTGCTTTCTAAGCATTCTTGCCACGGCAATCATAAGAGTACCGGAAAATAACCAGATGCTTATATACCACAATAAAAGAGGGAATATGGAATAACTGATGATGAACATTGCTCCGAGTCCCTGTAGCATTAGCACTCCCTCATTTAAAATGATTCCTATGGTGAAAAACACCAATGCGAGGCTGGTGAATTTTAGCTTTGGATTTAAATATCCATTTTGCACATACCACGCTAAGATAAATAATGAAGTCAGTCCGAGGAAGACCAGATGCAAAAATCCAATGATCGTAGGACGGCTTCCAAATACTGCATCACCAATAGAAGGGAACAATGTAAATCCCTGCAAAAATTCCTTGATGCCAAAGGCGCTCATGGATAAAACGCCAAGATATTTAACGATGGGAGGAACGCCTGATAATATATTTTTCAAGGATAGTCCTGTTAATATAAACCAGACAAAACTCAGGAATACAAGTAAGCCTCCAATGGTAGCTATTATCCAGAATAATGGATGTGGGTCATGCCACAGGAATGAAAGGAATAAGGATGGTATTATAGACAATGTCAATAAAATTGAAAATACTGAGATGTGTTTTTGTGAAGCAACACTTGCCTTGGGAATAATTTTGTGAAATAACAGAGCAAAAACTGCCAGCGTGAAAAAACCATTGTATTGCAAATGAAGATAAGTGAATAAAGCATCACGGTACAATATGGCATTAAGAGATTTGATTGAAAAAAGATACGCGAGCATAAATGGCCCTGACGAGGATAATATCAGGCAACAAAGGGCGGAAATAGCGAGCAGGCGAACAGATTTATTAAGATTAGCTTTACGAAGATCCTTTATAAAGCAAAAAGAAAAAACATAAGTAGTCAGGATAAAAAATGTCGAAAAAATATTGGTGAACATACTATTCCCCTGAAATGCCTGAGTGAACATGGAAACCCAGGAGGTAAAAATAATGCCTGCAAGTATCCACTGGTACCTTTTTTTATCTCCCTTTCCGGCCGGGAGTAATTCATAACAGAACAGGCTTAACAGCGATAAAGTAATCCATCCCCCAAATGCAAAATGCCCGTGTGCATCTGCTAAATGGTTATAATCTATAAAAGGCATTTCAAAAAGCATTTTGCTTCTCAAGGTCAATCCCAGTATAGCTACTGTACATAGATTCAAAAGTGACAGGTTTACCCACAGATTTCTGTTTTTCATAGCTGGACCATTTGTATTTCAATAAGAATATGTGAGGTGATTGAATCCGCGCAGGGTAACAGCGGTTCTTTTTATTCAAGTCACGAAGTTACCTGTTTTCAATGTATTTAAATTCATTTTTCAATTCCTTGCTTTTATTTATCTTTGCCGGCATTAAATGAATTTACCATGAAAGAACAAATCAAGGAATATATTGAACAGAACAAGGATCGTTTTCTGAATGAATTAATGGATATGCTTCGCATTCCATCCGTTAGCGCTGATCCTGCTTTCTCAGGAGATGTGCAACGGACTGCAGAATATGTAGCTGAAAGACTGAAGGAAGCAGGTGCCGATAACATTGAAATTTGTCCCACGGACGGGAATCCTATTGTATACGGGGAAAAGATCATCAGTCCTTTTGTACCTACAGTGCTTGTATATGGCCACTATGATGTACAACCTGCCGATCCGTATGAATTATGGGATAGTCCGCCTTTTGAACCGGTGATTAAGGATGAGAAAATATACGCACGCGGTTCCTGTGACGACAAGGGGCAGATGTATATGCACGTCAAGGCTTTTGAAAGCATGATGAAACTGGATTCCCTTCCCTGCAATGTGAAGTTTATGATAGAAGGCGAAGAGGAAGTGGGTTCCGTGAATCTTGGACCATTTATTAAAAAGCATACCGAGCGCCTTAAAAGTGATGTAGTTCTGTTATCCGATACAAGCATGATAGGTAATGACACTCCATCCATTACGGTTGGCCTGCGTGGGCTTGCTTATGTTGAAGTGGAACTCATTGGTCCGAATCGCGATTTGCATTCCGGTACCTATGGTGGTGCAGTGGCAAATCCGATCAATGCGCTTTCGCAAATGATATCTTCGCTGATAGATCCGAAGACACGAAAGATCACTATTCCCGGCTTTTATGATGATGTCATTGAAATTTCCGCAGAGGAAAAGAAAGCTATCAGCGAGATTCCTTTTGATATAAACGTTTACAAGAAAGACCTGAATATTGATTCAACCCTAGGTGAAGTGGGATATTCTGTCATTGAACAGGCATCCACGCGTCCTACACTGGATGTAAATGGTATCAAGGGCGGTTACCAGGGGGAAGGAGCCAAAACGGTGCTTCCTTCCAAGGCTAGTGCTAAAATATCCATGCGCCTGGTGCCTAACCAGAAATCTGAAAAGATCGCAAATTTGTTTGCTGATTATTTCAAGAGTATTGCTCCTGCAGGAATAAAAGTTAACGTCACTTTCCATCATGGAGGCGAACCGGTGGTAGTTCCAATGGATTGTGTAGAATACCAGGCAGCGGCTATGGCTTACGAAGATACATTTGGCAAGAAGCCTTTGCCAATGCGCGCAGGTGGCAGTATTCCAATCGTTGCATTGTTTGAAGAAGTGCTGGGTGTCAAATCCATCATGATGGGGTTCGGTTTGGATACTGATGCAATACATTCTCCCAATGAAAATTTCGGGTTATTTAATTTTTACAGAGGCATAGAAACAATTCCCTTATTCTATAAGCATTACACGGAATTGAAGAAGATTTAATTCTTTAAAAATTCGATTCATAACTTTTTACTCAATATAAAAGGCCAATTCATTAAATGGAGTTGGCTTTTTATATTATGTATTTGCCAGTACTGGTAATTCTTATTGAAATTATGATTACATTTGTTTATTGCCAATTAAAAATCAAACCAATGAAATCAATAAAATTACTACTGTTTATTGCCCTATGTTTTCTTGTATTTGCTACCAAATGTTATTCCCAGAATGTTAAATTTAACTGGGCTGAGCGCATTGAAAGTGATGTGGAAGCAGTTGGAAATTCAATTTCAACAGATTCAAAGGGGAATATTTATATCACGGGTTCATTTACAGATGCTGTGGATTTTGATCCCGGACCCGGGCAGTTTTATCTTACGGCGAGGAAATATAATGATGGATTTATCCTTAAACTTGATCCCAACGGTAAATTTGTATGGGCAAGACAACTCGAAGGAGCAGGTGATAATGTAGGTACTAAGATAATAGTTGGAAAGGATGATGCGGTATATATCTCAGGATATTTTACAGATACTATGTATTTTGGAGTATACAGGCATTCTTTTTATCTCTCATCCGTTAATTCAATTGCAATGTTCAATTGCAAAATGGATTCAAGCGGAAAATTTTTATGGGCAGGCTGCGTTTCCAATGCTACTTCTTCGTCAATGGCGGTAGATGATAATGGAAATCTTTTTACAGCAGGAACTCTTTCCGGAAAAGCAGACCTTAATCCTGGAAAAGATACATTTTGGTTGAACCCATATGGTGGGTTTATTCAAAAGCTGGATTCATCTGGAAATTTTGCCTGGGCAAAACCATATTCCTGTTCCCCTACATCCATAGCATTTGACAACGGTGATTTATATA
>CAILMK010000190.1 GCA_903835275.1 uncultured bacterium
ATGTTTTTCTGTGCAAATACATTAGAGCAGAAAAATAGTGCCTGCATAAAAACGAACACTGATAAAATATATTTTCTGTTCATTTTTTTAGGTGTAAAAAATCCTTTGAATAGTCCAGTAAAACGCGATAACTGCTATGACAGTTGATAATGGTAATACAATTCTGCTGCGATACCATTTTTCATTGCTAAACCATTTAGCTATGGCGAAATACATAAATAGGATAATACTTATTTGTCCAAGTTCCACGCCGATATTAAACATGATGAGTGAACTGAAAAAATCATTAGTAGGTAAACCCAGTTCACTTAATGCACTTGCAAATCCTAATCCATGTATAAGTCCGAATAAAAACACCACTAAAATTCTCCAGGGTTTTAATTCAGTGATCAGCATATTTTCCACTGCTACAAACATGATTGAAATAGCAATGATAGGTTCTACTACTGATGGAAGCGGTTTTATATGTCCGCTCATGGCAAGTCCAAGTGTAATGGAATGCGCTACAGTAAATGCCGTCGCCTGAGTTATCACCGCTTTTAATTTCGGATTCAGTAAAAATAATCCTACAACAAAAAGTATATGGTCATACCCGTATGGAACTATATGTGTGAATCCAAGTTTCAAATAAATGAATGCTACATCTACACGTGTTATTTTCTTAAGATCATAAGGGATAACATGTGCTGACACAGAATCAATATTCAGGATCATTAACCCAAGTATTAGTAACCACGGGAAAACACTCTTGAATGAATCCAAATTCCTTGTATGGAATTTGGATTTTGTTATTTGTAATTTCGAAAGCATAGCTTGAGTTATTAATTCATTGCTATTGCAGTCTTCGATTCTCCACTTAGTTCAGCAGGTAGGAAAGGATTGATGCCCCATGCTTTTTTGATCAGGGTAATGCCTTCTTCCTTTTGTCCGTTTTTAATTTTGATGAGTCCTGCATGGCAAAGCAGGGTAGGGTTCTTGCTATTTGTTTTCAATGCAACCTTGATGTAATCATTGGCTTCTTTGTATTCGCCTTTTTTGTATTTCACCCATGCCATTGTTTCGTTGATGTCAATATTACCCGGACGACGGTTATATTCAATCAATGCATGTTTCAATGCATTATCATAATCATTCAATTTTAAATAAGCGTAGGCTTGTTCACGGTCGGAATAATGTCCGTGACCAGGAAGATTAGGATCAGTTCCTGTTGGCACAAGAATTTCTAAAGCTCTTTTTGCACAAACTTCGGCCTTGTCATTTTGCCCCTTTAAACGATAGATGTCACACAATTCTTCCTGGAAGGAATAGTCTTCTATAAATGAAGATGCCTTTGTGTAGTATTGTATGGCGAGATCATAATTTTTGCTGTCCTGTGCGAGCCTTGCAAGTCCTGCGTAAGCATAAGGATAATCTGCACGCTGACTGATTGCAATTTGGTATTGCATATCCGCATTTGCAGTATCACCCATGTTCTCATAGAGTTTTCCAAGTTGTACACGGCACCAGGCGCTTTGTTCCAGACCCGGAAAACCCGCTTCTACTGCCATTTTCATGGCTTCAACGGCACCTTTTGGATCTCCGTAAATTTCCCTGATATAGGAAGCGCGACTGTATGAAGTTAAATCAGGACGCAGTGATAACATTTTGTCGCAACTTTTTACTGCATCTTCGTAATGTCCAAGTTCTACATTTGCATTTGTGATCAAGCCGAAAACATAGGCGTTTCCTACATATTGAGAAGATGCCTGTTCTGCGAGTGCCAATCCATCTGCAAAGTGATGCTGCGATAATAAAACAGTTGCTTTAAAGCACAATGCTTCAAAATGATTTGGCTGTGTTTTTAAAATATTGTCAAGCACTTTCAGGGATGCCGGATCATAATATGCATGATCTCCGGTTACGCGTCCTTCCTGTATATATACTTGCGAAAGCAATAACTTTGATTTCGTATCATTAGGATCTTTTTTAAGTTGTGCAAACAATCCTTCAGCGGTGGATTTTACCTTTTTCCACTCTTGTGTATTTGCCATTACTCCTTTGCGTTCCTTTAATGGAGTGAGGAAACTGTCATTCTCTTTTTTCCCTTTATAGATTACTGCAAATGCAGATAATCCAACAAACGCTACGAGGAATGCGAAATAGATAAATCTTTTGTTCTGTGCCATAATTGTATTTGTTTAAAAGTACTGTTACTGTTTTTACTGTTCTGTTCTACTGTTCTTACTGTTTGCTTCTGTTCTATTTTCTTATTCTTGTTTTCCCCAATTCTTCCCTCTCCCGGTTGCGGGAGAGGGAAAGAAATATAGGGGAGTATTAATTAATTTGTATGTATCAATCTTGAAGTTTGCACTACATTTCCGTTGCTGTAAAGCACTCCGAAATATGTTCCTGAAGGCAATTTTGATGCATCAAAATTTAATGAATAAGTGCCTGCCGGCCTTCTGTCATTCAATACTGTGCTCATTAATCGTCCTTGCATGTCATATATACGGATTGTAAGCTGACTCAGATCTGTAGTATGCACTAAAAATGTTGTATTAGTGCTGAATGGATTTGGCTGGTTGTTGAAAAATGCAGTTGGAGGTGCAATTCCAAGTTCAATACCGGTGATGGAGCTATCTGTAAATGTGCTTGTTACAGAATTTCCTTCATAGCCTCTCCAAGGTGTAGATTCAAATG
>CAILMK010000191.1 GCA_903835275.1 uncultured bacterium
TTTCTCATTATGAAATCATCAAAGTTCCCAAGTTCATTTTCATAGGAAAGGAAATTCCTTAACAATACAAAATTGAAATCTCCATTCACCTTAAAGTTGCTGAGTGATTCATATTTGAGGGAAAAATTAATTTCATCATTTCGCATCAGGTCATAAACAACCAGCCTGAAAAAATGATTGATTCTGGGCTCTATTCTAAATCCAAGATTAAAAGTAATCCAGATGACATCATTTTCCTGCAGGATATCCACTTTATAACTTGTGGTAAATGGTTCATCGACTAAATTAATATGGATAAACCAGTATAGATCCGCACGCTTGGGATAACGATTGAACAGTGAATAAACAATCTTGGATTCGAGGTGATGATGATCAGGGGAAGCAGTAAGATAAATCAGGTTTGTTGCGTATCTGTCAATGCTTGTATCATTACTGAGTTGCTTAAGGACAGGAAGATATTGTTGGAATGGCTCAAACTCAAGTAACCTGTTCCTGATCATCTTTGATTTATGCCAGATGTACATAATGTACATCAATATCATACCGATCACAATGCTGATCCACCCTCCCTCCGGAAATTTCTTCAGGTTAGCAATCAGAAATGAAGTTTCAATCGTGAGAAAAATAAATGTAACGAGCAAATTCAGAAACAAGGGTGTTCTGCGCACATACAAATAAGAATTCATCAGCACAGTGGACGAAAGCATGGTAAGCGTTACCGCCAAACCAAATGCCGCTTCCATATTCTTTGATTCCTTGAAATGCAAAACTATGCCAATGCAACCCAGCATAAATAGCCAGTTGATGGCGGGAACATACATTTGTCCTTTTATATCCGTTGGGTAAACCACCTTGAAACGCGGCCATAAATACAAACGCATTGCCTCGGAAATAAGAGTGAAGGATCCGCTGATCAATGCCTGGCTGGCGATAATGGTGGCGGCAGTTGCAAGTATGATACTGAATATCCTTATTTCATGGGGTACTATCATGAAGAATGGGTTATTATTCCCAAGTGGCTCGCCCTGGTGGGCGATCAGCCATGCTGCCTGACCGGCATAAGAAAGCACCAGTGTGATCTTTACATAGATCCAGCTTATACGGATATTGCCCCTGCCGCAATGCCCCATATCCGAATACAAGGCTTCTGCTCCTGTTGTACATAGGAACACACCTCCCAATAGCCAGAAGCCGCCGGGGTATTCAGCAAGCAATCTGTATGCATATACCGGGCTTAATCCTTTCAATACCTCTGGCATGGATAAAACTGCCATTCCTCCTATAACGCCAATAAAAGTAAACCAAATTACCATGGCGGGGCCGAATATTTTCCCTATATAATTAGAACCGAATTGCTGGAGAACAAAAAGCAAAACAAGAATACCTATGACTATAGGCATCGTATCCAAATGAGGATTGAACTCCCTAAGGCCTTCTATAGCAGAGGATACGGAAATTGGAGGAGTGATAATACCATCTGCTAACAAAAATCCACCGCCTATGATTGCCGGAAATACCAGCCATTTCCTGTATCTTCTTACCAATGCATAGAGGGAAAAAATTCCACCTTCACCATTGTTATCCGCTCGTAAAGTCAGGATGACATATTTCAAAGTCGTCTGGAATGTAAGCGTCCAGAAAATACACGAAAGACTGCCTAGTACAAGTGTTTCATCAATCTTGTTTTCACGAAGGATCGCTGAATAGGTATATAAAGGAGATGTGCCAATATCTCCGAAAACTATTCCAATGCTTATCAGTAATCCTGCCAGGCTTACCTTTTGCAAATTGGAATGGGAATTATTAACACTATTCATAAAAATATCTTTGTCTCACGTTTAAAAACGTACAAATATGTCCGCAGCTGCTGTATATTGGTTTTTCTTAGTACCGTTATCATAAGGCGTTACACCTTTTTCATAGGCAGTTTCATATCTAATCTCAGGGCGGATTGAAATTAAGGAATTGAAATGATGCACCCACCCTATTGTATGACTTGAATAAGCTGTCGCAAAACTGGTCCTGTTGCCTTGAGGATCATTCAGAAAATCATTGCGTATGGATAAATAATTTTTAGGAGATAACAATATCTGGAAATAATTTACAAATCCCACGGATGAAGAAACTCCTGGAACCATTGCTCCGGCACCCGTTCCCATAAAATAAGGTTCCGGTGGTCCATTAATTACGGTACCCCCAATGTCTGCATTCCTCTGCCACATGTAATACATTTCTGTCATCATATGAATTCGCTGACTGAAGCGATGTCCCCATGTAACAACAAACATCTGCAGGTTATCGTGCTGATTTGTATAATATCCTTTGCCTATTGTTGGTGTGCCACCATAGAGTGAATTATTGTTATTTTTTGATACCCAGCGAGCCATTAGCATTCCATTCAGGTTGGCAGAATTATTCCAGGGAGCCACATCATTACCTGTATGACCTCCGAATTCAAACTGGAAGCATTTGCTTAGCCTGATAGTGGCTTGCATCCCTGTGAATGTATATGGGTCTACAGTAAACATCAATGAGTGCGAATACAAATAATTATCCGGTGCCCATTGTGCTTCAATATCCGAAGGCGAAATAAAACGGCCGGCCTTAATAAGCATTCCCTGTGCAACTTTAGGAATATAGAGTAAAGCATATTCCTGCGTGGGATCATATCCGTAAAGCTGGTTATGTTTTAATAACTGGTCGCTGAAAATACCCTTTGCTATGGTATAACGGTAATCCATTCCATAAATATTATCTATGAGAAAACCCCAGTCCACATGGTCTGTTTGTACAGTATTGGGTTCGCGTTCTATTCGCAAAATAACCTGGTCCAGTTCAACTTTATTTGGAACAAGGTCATAGGAAGTTGGAGCATTTGAGTGTTTGGAAGAACTGAGGTTTCCACCTGCGTCCACCCAACCATAAATCCTGATTCCGGATGTGCCTTTTGCCAATCCAAGTAGCTTTTCCAATGGATACCTGGTATCATCATTTGGTAAACCTATCAAGGGAGCGCCATCCCATTCTGAACCGGGAAAAGGAGGCGATTGCAGAGGGCTTGGCAATACCCTGCTTTTTTCAGGGATGCTGTCATTTTGGGCTTGCGCTCGCACATTAGAAAATAAAAAAATTCCTATCAAACAAAAGATTGTCCGTTTCATTAAATGTTTTTTCAATGCCATATACTATTCAAGAGTTAGTTAAAAATCTGCCTTGCTTACTATCCTTTATAACTTCGTTCTGAAAAATTCAAATCCAAAATGTGCCATGGTTGCCAAAACAACGGCAATGATTAAATTAGTTAATGTAAAAATATTCTGAATTGCCCAGATAATACCTTTTTGATATCCTTGTCCCCCACGGGTAAATTCCCCCATCAAAA
>CAILMK010000192.1 GCA_903835275.1 uncultured bacterium
AAAGCGTTGGATGAATTAACGGACACCAATATTATTTTCACAAAACCAAATGCAGATACAGACGGAAGGGTGATCATAAAACTTATTGATGAATATGTTGCGAAGAATAGTTCAAAGGCAATTGCATTTATTTCCATGGGGCAGTTGAGATATTTATCTGCCCTCTTGTATGTGGATGCAGCAGTCGGGAATTCATCCAGCGGATTAATTGAGGCACCTACATTTAAGATTGGCACCATAGATATAGGGGATAGACAGAAAGGAAGGATAAAAGCAGACAGTGTTATCAGTTGCGAACCTGATTACGAATCAGTCAAAGCTGCATTTGGGACCTTGTACTCACAATCTTTTCAGACTAAGCTGAAAAATGTTGTTAATCCGTATGGTAACAGCAATTCTTCTGAAAAGATTATTTCTGTTTTAAAATCTTTTGACCTCGAAAATATTCTTAAAAAAAGTTTTTTCGACATTAAGCAATGAGGATATTTTTCATAGGTACGGTTGAGTTTTCCAGAAAAGCACTTGAAAAGCTTATCTCTTTGAATGCAGAAGTGGTTGGCGTGGGAACCCGTGAATTTTCCGCTTTCAATTCTGACTTTGCGGATTTAACAGTTTTATGCAAGGGGAATAATATCCCTTATAAGTTCATTGATAATATCAATTCGCCTGAATCTCTGGAGTGGATAAAAAGTTTAAAACCGGATATTGCATTTTGCTTCGGTTGGTCTAACTTGATAAAAAAAGACCTTTTAGATATTCCGCCAATGGGAATCATTGGATTTCATCCTGCGGCTTTGCCACAGAACAGGGGAAGGCATCCGTTAATTTGGGCATTAGCCCTCGGATTAAAAGAATCAGCAACTACTTTTTTCTTTATGGATGAAGGTGCGGATTCCGGCGATATCTTATCTCAAAAAGCCTTTTCTATCGGTGAGGAAGATGATGCTGCAAGCGTTTATGAAAAAATGTGCAATAACGCACTTTTGCAAATAGAAGAATTTTTGCCATCCCTTGTCAATAAAACTTACAAAAAAATTAAGCAGGATCATACAAAGGGAAATACATGGCGTAAACGTGGAGCTGCTGATGGCCAAATAGATTTCAGGATGAATTCCAACACAATATTTAATCTTGTCAGGGCATTAACCAGCCCATACGTTGGAGCACATTTAATGTATAAGCAGAAAGAAATAAAAGTCTGGAAAACCAGCGTTGCGAAAGATACCGGAAATAACATTGAACCCGGAAAGATTCTTTCCATAGAAGGCAATGATATTATTGTAAAAACGGCTGATTCAGCTATAAGAATTGTTGAACACGGATTTACTGATTTACCAAAAGAAGGAGAATATTTATGAAAAAAGTTCTTGTTGTTTCAGCCCATCCTGATGATGAGATTCTCGGTGCAGGCGGAACTATTTTAAGACATAACAGAAACGGCGATACGCTTTGCTGGTTGATCGTGACCAATGCGTTCGAAAGCCAGGGTTTCACTGCTGAACGTGTAGCTGAAAGACAAAGGGAAATTGAAAAAGTTGCAGCGCGCTGTGGCTTTTCCGAAGTTATAAAACTGGATTATCCTACAATGACACTGGACAGTTCTTCCCTGATTGATATGGTTCCACGTATTTCCGCTGTATTCCAAACTTTTCAGCCGGAAATTATTTACACTTTGAATCGTTCTGATGCACATTCAGACCATCGTGTAATATTTGATGCGGTGGCGGCATGTACCAAGTCATTCCGTTATCCGTTTATCAGGCAGGTCTTGATGTATGAATGTATTTCTGAAACTGAATTTGCTCCGGCACTTCCTGAAAAAGTATTTATCCCTAATTATTTTGTTGATATTTCAGATTTCATGAAGGAAAAATTGGAGATCATGAAGATTTATAACTCGGAATTAGGCGAACATCCTTTTCCAAGGAGTCTTGATAATATTAAAGCCCTTGCACATTTTCGTGGTGCAACAGCGGGAGTTCATTATGCAGAAGCATTTCAGCTTTTAAAGTTTATAGAGAAATGATTCAATTAGACAGTCATATCATTTCACAGAGCGTGGACGTTAAGGATGCCCTGGAAAAACTGAATCATCTTACTGAGGCGACAGGTCTTACATTATTTGTATTGGACGAAAATAAAAAATTGGTGGGTACGCTTACCGATGGTGATATACGCCGCGGTTTTGTGAATGGAATGCAGCTTACAGATAGTGTAAGCAAATTCATGAATAAGAAATTCCGTTACCTGAAGAAAAATAATTATTCAATCGCGGATCTTGATGATTTCAGAAGAATCGGGATTTCCCTTGTTCCTGTTGTAGATAATGATTTGCAAATACTTCGGCTGATTAATTTCACTGAGAAGAAATCTGTGCTTCCGGTAGATGCAATAATCATGGCTGGGGGAAGGGGAGAACGTCTTCGCCCCCTAACGGATTATACCCCTAAACCATTATTAAAAATTGATAATAAACCGATCATCGAATATAATGTTGAAAGGCTTTCTGAATTTGGTGTTCAAACAATGTTTATAAGTTTGAAATACCTCGGTGAGCAAATTGAAAATTATTTCAGTGATGGAAGTGACCGCGGATTGAACATCCGATACGTGAACGAAACTGAACCGTTGGGTACAATAGGTGCCCTCGGTTTAATGGAAGATTTTGAGCATGATACTTTATTGGTGATGAATTCAGATCTTCTTACGAATATTAATTTTGAGGATTTTTACAGGGAATTTATTACCAAGGAAGCTGATTTTGGCGTAGCATCCATTCCTTACCAGGTAAATATTCCTTACGCGGTTCTTGAAACTGATGAAGAGAAAGTTATTTCATTCAAGGAAAAACCTACGTATACGTATTATTCAAATGCAGGTATTTACCTGATGAAAAAAGAAGTGATCAATCATATTCCAAAGAATGCTTTTTACAATGCAACTGACCTTATGGAACAGTTGATCTCCATTAATAAGAAAGTTATTTTCTATCCATTGTTAGGTTATTGGCTTGACATCGGAAAGCATGAAGATTTTAAAAAGGCACAGGAGGATATTAAACACATCAGGTTTTAAATGAATTTACTGATCACTATATGTGCAAGGGGAGGGTCCAAAGGTATTCCCGGAAAGAATATCCGTACTTTGAATGGACAGCCTCTTATTGGCTACACAATAAATTGTGCAAAGCTTTTTGCAAAAAACTTCAATGCTGATATTACGCTTTCTACTGATGATGATGAAATAAAAAAGGTGGCTGCAGCTTGTGGTTTGCTCAGCGAATATACACGTCCGGAATTCCTTGCGACTGATTCAGCCGGGAAAATGGATACGATCAATGATGTATTGCAATTCGAGGAAAAGAAAAACAATAAACAATA
>CAILMK010000193.1 GCA_903835275.1 uncultured bacterium
CAGAAGAATATTTGACCGCGTGGAAAGGCTGGCTGCCAACTGGCGGAGAATTGTAAAAGCGGAGGAGGATAATGCCATAATTTCAGAAGAATATTGTGGTGAACTGATCGCGGCTGCCTATCCCGAACGCATTGCAAAGCGTACCGAACAAAACGGAAGATACCGTCTCGCCAATGGAAGGATGGCATCACTTCCACCGCATGATCCACTCTCAAAAAAGGAATGGCTTGCCATCGCCGCGATGGATGCCGGAACCAAAGAAGGAAAAATATTTCTTGCAGCACCGCTGGACCCATCCGACCTTGCACACCTGTCGCGCGAAAATATCCGCGTAGAATGGGACGACCGAAATGGAATTCTTATTTCCCAAAGGGAAAAGAAGATCGGCGATATTATTCTTGAAAGCAAGGCAATACAGGATGTTCCGGAAGAAAAACGCGTGCAGGTAATTTGTACTGCAATGCACAAGGGAGAATTTGATAACCTCCCATGGAATGATGAAATTTCCAACTGGCAAAACCGCTTAATTTCATTGAAAAAATGGAGGCCGGAAGATTCATGGCCCGATGTAAGCAGGGAAGGATTACTTGAAACAATTGAAGAATGGCTGGCTCCTTTTCTTGCAACTATTCGAAAAAGGGATGATTTTAAAAAGCTTGAACTGAAAAGTATTTTAAACAATATTTTATCCTGGCAGGAGCAGCAAAGAATGAATGAGCTGGTACCGGAGGAAATATCAGTGCCCAGCGGATCAAATATAAAATTGCAATATTTCAGTGACGGAAGTACGCCTGTTCTTGCAGTGCGCCTGCAGGAAATGTTCGGGCTTACAGATACACCCGCCATCAATGAGGGGAGGACTGCAGTTTTACTGCATTTGCTCTCTCCGGGTTACAAGCCTGTACAGGTTACGCAGGACTTACGCTCATTCTGGCAGAATACCTATCCGGATGTGCGCAAGGAGTTTCGTATGCGGTATCCGCGGCATTCCTGGCCTGAAGATCCATGGACTGCTGAGGCAGCAAGGGGGCCGAGGAGAAGGAATCAATAAATGTGCTGATTAGATAATGTGCTGATGTGCAAATAAAAAAAACGTATATTGCACTATCAAAAATTTCAAGACATGAATAAATCACGAAAAGCCATCAAACTATTTTTATTTCTTGGAATAGTATTAACTTCATTCAGCGTAAATGCCCAATCTTACCACAAAATGCTTGCGGACAGTAATCGATGGAATGTGGGTAGGGATTGGGGAAATTGGTCAACTATAATTTATAAATCATGGGGCGACACTATGATTGACTCTTTTCATTATAAATTTATTAATAAGAGACAAGATGTTTTTAGTCTGGGTAATCTTAAATTTATTAGGGAAGACACTGTGAAAAAGCAAATATTATGCAGGGTAGATAAAAACTCAAAGGACATTGTCATCTATGATTTTTCATTGAAAGTGGGGGATACAATTAATGTCCCTTTTTCACAGGGTGGTTTTGTCCGATTTAAAGTTGAAAGTAGGACAAGCCTTGGCTCAGGTGATACTTTTAATTTAATTGTTGATTCAGCATCAACAAATATTTATCCGATAAATTTCACATGGATAGAAGGTATTGGATGTACAAGTTCCTTTGTATACCCATTTGAAGGATATAATGTAGATGGTTATACATCTGACCTTCTATGTTCCTATAGAAATGGGATAAGAACCTATTCAAATCCAAATGGGCATCCCTGCATGTTCTTTCTAGGAGTGGAACAGTCAGAAAAAAACGAAGGCCAAATAAATATTTACCCAAATCCTTCAAACGGTAAGTATTCCATCTCGTTTTCGGAAATATTTTCAGGAGATGTTCTAATTTATGATATGATTGGTAATTTGAAATACAGCGGAAAAGCAAGCAACTCAATCAAGCTCGATCTGGACCTCCCAGTACCTTCAGGAATATATTTGTTGAAATTAAATAACGGGAGAGACATTTACACTCAGAAACTAATAAAAAACTGAGAATTCAATGATATGATTTCGCAACCAGTAATTTCGTAATTTTGAAATTCAAAGCATAACGTCCTTGTTAAAGATATTCCGTACCAACCAACCTTATGTATATGTGCTGTTATTGCTCTATACTATTGTGTTGCATACAGGGTTTTTGGTTTTCAGTGTAAAAGCTTCCGCTCCGGTGGACTACTCTTTTGCAGGAATGTATTTTGCGGAATGGCTCGTCCGCCCGCACATTACTTTCTGGATGCAGGCGGTGGATATGATCATCCTTTTCGGAGAGGCATTGTTCTTTAATTTCATTTTTACATCCAACCGTTTATTCAGCCGCAGCACACATATTCCGGCTTTTATTTTTATTACATTATCTGCCTGCTTCGGTGACTGGATGGTATTCAATGTGGAGACGGTAGCGCGGCTTTTTCTGCTATTATCATTGTATAATCTCTTTGCCCTGTACGAACATGACTTATCCAGGGAAAACATTTTTTATACCTCGCTTTACCTGAGTATTGGCTGTTTATTTTATTTTCCTGTAATAGTATTTCTGCCAATAATATTGGGAGGCTTATTCATCCGTTCTTATTCCATCAGGGATTTTATGTTGATCCTTATAGGGTTTTTATTTCCGTTTTATGTAATGGGAATTGGATTTTATTACAAGGATAAACTAACAGACTATCTCCTGCACCTGCAAAAAATATTCACACCTAAAACACTTCTTTTTGACTTATCCGTGGCGGAAATAAGCTTTCTTGCCTTTATCTTATTCCTTGCTGCATACGGGTATATTTTACTTAGGGGTGATTCTGAATATAATGTCATAAAAAAAGGCAGGCTGTTTAACCTGATCCTGATTTTTCTTTTGATTGTTATTGCCGCCGCTCCCTTTATCCTCAATCACCAGATGAGTTATTTACGTTTGCTTATCATACCGGTATCCGTATTTGCAGCACGTATTTTTGACAGGGAAAGCCTGAATTATTTCCAGATCGGACTCTTTTGTTTGCTTATTGGAGGAATCATATTATTCCAAAGCGGTTATCTGGGACTGATATCCATTCCGGGCATGGAATTCTAAGAGATTTGCTTTACAAATTCGGTGTCCTTCCACCATCAACAGGAATGTTAATCCCATTGATGTACGCAGCCATCGGAGAGGCAAGAAATACAGCGGCAGATGCCACTTCCTGTGGCGTTGCAAATCTTCCCGCAGGAATTTCCGCAAGCATTTCCTTTTCTATTTCTTCTATGCTTCTGTGCGTTTTTTCCGATTTGTTTTTAATAATGGATTGAAGCCTTTGAGTATTGGTAGCTCCGGGCAAAACATTATTAACAGTAATACCAAATGCACCTAATTCATTGGCGAGTGTCTTGGACCAATTACCTACCGCTGCACGGATGGTATTACTAACCCCGAGATTGGGCAATGGAACTTTTACAGAGGTGCTGATGATGTTTATGATCCTTCCATATCCGGCGCTCTTCATTCCCGGAAGTACCGCTTGCATAAGAATATGATTGCAGATAACGTGTTGTTGAAATGCGTTGGTAAAATCATCTGCTGCTGCTGTATTAGCAGGACCGGGAGTCGGTCCACCGGTATTATTTACAAGAATGTGCACAGGACTTTTCAGGTGCGTCAGGAAATTTTCAACGGCAATTTTCAGTTCAGCCGGTTTTGAAAAATCAGCACTGATATAATTGTGCTTTTGTCCCTTGTCTACATTAAGTTCCGCCAGGGTGGATTTAAGCCTGTCCTCGTTCCGCGCAAGCAAAATAATATTTGCCCCTGCTTCTGAAAGTGCAATGGCAGTGGCTTTTCCTATCCCCTGTGAGGCTCCGCCTACGAGGGCTATTTTTCCTGAAAGATCAATAATCATTATTCGTGATTGATTAATATTTTTTTATAGGCAACAACATCATTATAGCTTAGTGAAATAGTATAAATCCCATTGGCAAGCCCGGGAAGGTTTATGTTTATTTCACCACTTGAATTATTCGTTTTGTTACTTTGGTATACCAGTTTGCCAAGCATGTTATAAATGGCAATGGAAGGAGTATAATCCTTTATTGTCGGGAATGAAATATTGAAAATACCATCAGATGGATTTGGATATACACGGATATCACTTTCCACCTCTTTCATTTTTTCTATACCAATCAGTGTTCCTGTCAAATCACCTTGCCATATACCTCTTCCGTACGTTGCAATTCGTAATTTGCTAATGGAAGAAAGTACCTCAATTGAATTTACAATAACATTGGGCAATCCATCTGAGTAGCGCACCCAGTCTGTACTGCTGTCGTTTCTGTAGAATACTCCGATGTCAGTTCCTATATACATGCCATTCTCAACGGAATGTTCGAGACCAATACAATTGACAGGTACATTCGGTAAATTTCCGCTGATGCTTTTCCAGTGGTAGCCCTTGTCTGTGGACATATATACTTTTTCTCCGTTACTGAAACCACCTACTGTTAAATACACTTTTTCCGAGTCTATCCGGTCAACTTTTATATCGGTGATATAAACATTACTCCTCGGTAATCCTCCTTTTGAAATATTGGTCCAGCTATTACCCGCATCGGTTGTTACAAAAACGCTGGCACCGTTTATTGCCTGGTCGCTTCGCCTTACTACATATATGTAATTGCTGGTAGATGGTGCCACGGCAATAAGCGCAATATTATTAGCATCGGTATCATTCACTTTCAGGTGCGTCCAGGTGCTTGCACCATCGGTTGATTTATAAAGATCCCATGCGCCGTAATAGAGCGTTTTAAAATCTGTAGGATCCAGTTCAATGGGAGCCACCCAGTTATTTTGCTGGAAAAGGGAAGGTTGCAAGCCTCTATATGGGTATGGCCCGGCATCCCAGGAAGTACCACCATTTATGGATTTAGACAATTCGCCGTATTGATTGTTAGCATAAACAACATTCGGATTATCTTGCTTGACGGCGCACAACATACCATCTGCCCTTGTATAATGATCCCAGGAAAGAGTTGAATCATTCCCTCTGTTAATGCCGTTATCCTGTGCGCCTCCAAAGAATACTTTAGGGTTTGCATTTGAAGAAGATACTCCGTAAAACTGCAATACATGTATATCGTTGCTGATGAGTTTCCATGTATAGCTTCCGGTACCGTTTCTTATTCCCATATATGCGCCCCCGTCGTTGCCGTCATAAACAGTATCATTGGATCCCGGCTTGAACTGGATATACCTGTGATCCGGATGGATATAAGAACTGCTGTTATAGTTATTTACGTTAGCGATATTGTAGTAATTGTTACCTCCATCCACGCTTTCGTAAACACCAACACTTGCGCCGAGAATTAAATGTTTTGGATCTGTAGGGGAAACCCCGATACAGGATGCGTACTTGCCATAAAAACCGCTATTGTTTTGCGCAGGAGTATTCACTCCGGAATTCCAGGTCAAACCTTTATCATGCGATGTATATAGAGTGCCAAGGTAATATGTAACACCAAGTGCATAGATCAGGTTGGAGTCCGCAGGTGTAGTTGCCAGTAGGATTACTGAATATCCGCCATTGGTAAAGGCTGAACTGTTATTGGTCCAGGTTTTTCCTGAATCTATTGAATAATAAAACGAGGTTCCTGATGCGTAGACAATAGCAGGATTCGCAGGGTTAATTTTAATGTCAACTATGTAATCATTTAGGGTAGTTTTCCATGTAGTGCCACCATTATTACTCATCCAAAAACCATTATTAGCTGCTGCATAGATCATTGAGGAATTGGAAGGATTTACAGCAACCCTGAATACCTGGCGAGCCTGTGTAGTCGTCCAGTTTAGTCCGGTTGTCTTGAATGTTGCTCCGCCATCAGTGCTTTTCATTACTCCATTACTATAGGAACCGCCCCAGAAAATTCCATTATTATAAGCATAACCATATCCGTCACCGGTAGCCATGTAAAGTGTATCAGGATTATGAGGGTCAAGTGCTATATCTGCCACGCCGATATTGGGAATGGTATCTGTAAGATTTACCCATGATGATCCGCCATCGGTACTTTTCCAAAGGCCGCCATCAGGAGTTCCTGCCCACATTATACTCGGATTTTTTGGATTTGAAAGCAGGACATTGATTCTTCCAGTTCCACCACCAAGGTTAGGAGCTTTAAATGGCCCTGCATAAGTCCAGGTCGTAGTTTTCGACATCGCGGAATTTGTAGGATGGCTTGCCTGGTATTGGTGCCATGCTTTTTGGGTGGCATCCGGATCGGGCTCTACACCGGTAGGGTACATTCTCGGCAGCATGAAATTGGACCAGCGAAGGAATAATTCGTCAGGGCCATCTTCGTCTTCGCCCTCGTCTCCATCTTTCAGTTTTTCAGCTCTTTGTTCTAAAAACTCTTTTTGCATTTTAAATAATGTAGCGGAATCCAATTTTGCTCCGGAGTTATTTTGTCCGTACGAATTCATGCTTAAAGCAAGTAGAAAAACAATCAGAAAACCAGGGAATAGCAGCAGTTTGAACTTTCGGCAATTGAACATTTGTATGCGTTTAATATTAAGGAATGCAAAGATACAAAAAGGAATGAGGCCAGTTTGTATCCATACACTATACCATCTCTTGACATGGTAAAAAACAGGAAAATGTCCGTAAAGTTCCAATTATCAGATAAATAGGGGAAACTCCCTTTGAATTATGAAACATTTAATTCGTTTATTGAAGTATGAAGTTTTATTTGTTCACAACGGGTTCCCGGTAAAATGGGATCTGAATCGCGTAAGAATTTCATAAAATCGCCTCTAAAATTATTCTTTTTGAAGAGATATTTGAATCACTAATTGTTGAAACCTACTCACACACTTCAACACTTAATTTTTTGAACAGCAGACACCCCGTCAGGTGTCTGCTGTCATTTAAAATATATTGCTTTCTTTTGCGGTAGGAAATTTGCATACAGGCAACTATTAGATCCTAACCATCGTCCTTAAGAATATGAAAATGAAATCTGCAATCAGTATATTTAGTCTTTTGCTCGTAACTTTTTCTGCCATAGCACAAATGCCTCAACCCGGGAAACGTCCTGTCCGGGTATCCGGTAGTTCACTAAAACGGACTGTTGCCTGCAGGGAGTTTAATAAAGATGGAGAGAATGGACGCGCCTATTCCAAGCCTAACAAGGCTGACACACTTACTGTATTACCAAAAAATTTCCCTACCGCTCCTTACGGTGCTACCACATGCGGTTGTTATAAAGAGGATTTCGTTGCTTATTACTTAACTCCCCAGAGACCGATGGAAATATTTGACTATTATTCCAAAAAGCTACAGTTGCAAGGTTATGTTGTTGGTGGAATAGAAGGAACCAGTAATCCAGACGATTTCCAACTCAGGTTCAAGAACCACGATGGCCAGGGGTATATTTATGCCTATGGTGATAAATATGCTTACAAGATTTTCTATGAGGCTGTAGGCAGATCTTGTAACTGTCCGGGTAAGAGGTAAGCTTGTTATTCCGTCAATTCCCTGTTAACCTTGTTTTTAATTTCCGGGACTGTTTTCAAATATGCAAATATGGACGATGTCTCTTCATCAGACAGCAAAGTCCACGGATCCATTGGATACCGTGTAGTACCATGAGGTGTGATGCCGCTTTTTACAGCATTCCTGAATTGGTCTTCCGTCCAGTTACCTATGCCGGTTTCCTTATCCATTGTTATATTCGCTGAGTGGATAACCTTTCCTTCCCTGGTAAGAAGTCCATTGCCCCCACCAAAAAATCCTTCTGATTTTTCGGGATTAATAATATCATTCTTTGCAAAATCCTTTGAATGGCATTGGTAGCATTCGTATTTGCCGGTGGTAAGATATTTTCCGAAAGCAAGCTTATCATTTTTATCGGGCTCAGGAATTGCCTTTTCAGGATAAGGAATTGGTTTGAACGCTACGAAGCATAAAAACTTGGTCATCCATGAAGGCTTGCATTCCACATTCGGGGAATTGGAAGCCTGTACCCATGGATCATCACTGCGCAAATAAGCCACTACCGATTTGATATCTTCATCACTCAGGTGGACGAACTTGGGCATATATATAGGTGTAAAGCGTCCGTCAATCCTGATGCCCGTTCTAAGCAAATAAAGGATTTGCCCATCCGTCCATTTACCAATACCATTTGTCTTGTCATTAGTAATATTCCTGGAATGGATTTCTCCAAAAATAGTTGGGACATCTGCAACCAGTTGTCCGGAGAGTTTTCCAGTCGCAGGATCCAGGTGGCATTTGCTGCAAAGCAGGCTCACCATCTTTTTGCCGTTGGCAACCCTTTCAGGGGTTATTTCTATTTTACCACCGGGGTCTTTTGCCTCATAAGAGGGAATGCCTCTTAGTGCAATAAAAATAAAAAATCCGATTCCAAATAAGACAACGAGCCCTACCAGCGAGCCAAGAATAATAAATACTTTTTTCATACATTTGGGTGTTTTGCACGGCTAAATTAATAAAAAAAATAAAAAACGCGTTTTATGGAATAATTATTTTTAGGGAAATATAAATCGAACCCGGCTAAAACTGGAAATAAATGAAAGGCATCACGCCTTGGGGCTCTATCTGGAATATCAACTGAATTACGAATAACAATAAAATGGTTTTCAGAAGAAAGTGCATTTTCCCTGTTTGGATGCGCGTGTTTAGTTTTATTTTTTCGGGAATGAATTGAATGGCATAGCCTAGGACTAACAACACACATAATAAACTCCTTGCCTTGATGAACGGAATAAAATAATTCCAGTCCATCTGTGTGAAAATGATTTTTATGCTCAACACTGCATCTGCGAATGTAGCCGCGCGGAAAAATATCCACAGGAACGCCACAAAATGAAAGGTTAGTGCCCATGAAAAAATAGTCCATACTGTTGAAGAAAAGAATTTTGATTGCTGAGGTTTTACAAAACGCAACCAGAGTTTATGTATAGCTAAACCTAAACCATGGACTCCTCCCCACAATACAAATTTCCAACTGGGGCCGTGCCAGAAACCGCCGATGAGCATGGTGATCATGAGGAATAGATATTGGTTTAATTCGCCCTTTCTGTTTCCTCCCAAGGGAATGTAAATATAATCGCGGAGCCAGGTGGAAAGTGAAATATGCCACCTGCGCCAAAACTCAGTGATGTTTTTTGAAATGTGAGGAGTATTAAAATTATCTCCCAGCTGGAAGCCCATACATTTTGCAATACCTATTGCCATATCGGAATATCCTGAAAAATCGCAATAGATCTGCAAGGCGTATACGTACATGGCAATTAGATTTTCAAAACCTGAATATCCACCCGGATTTCCATAAACAATATCTGCATATTGGCTTATGTAATTTGCGAAAATTGCTTTCTTAATAAGCCCCTTGATGATGAGATAAAATCCCTCACCCATATCCTGACGGTCTATTACTAGTGTTTCCCGAATCTGCGGAAGGAAATCACGGGCACGCACTATCGGACCAGCCACCAGATGTGGGAAAAATGACATGTAAAACGCGTAATCCAGCAGGCTTTTTGTCGGCGCTAATTTTCCTTTGTAAACATCTATGATATAACTCAGCGTCTGGAAGGTATAAAATGAAATTCCAATAGGAAGGAATAAATGCAGGGCGGCGTAATTACTCTTCGTAATGAAGTTGTAATTTTCAATAAAAAAATCCGTGTATTTGAAATAGCAAAGCAATCCTACATTGGCGCAAACGGATATAACAAGCCAGAATGTTTTTCGCCCTTTTGTTTTACTGCCATAAATTAAAAACGCGACAAAATAATCTATCAGGATAGAAAGAACAAGGATACACAAATACCATCCGCTTGCTTTATAATAAAAGAAAAGGCTGAAGGCTATAACATATAGGGTGCGTGATAATTTATTCTTGTACAGGAATGCATAGATTGTTAAAAAAACTGTGAACAAAACAAGAAACTGTCCTCCGTTGAAAAGCATCGGATTTAATTCCTTGTATTGGAAAAGTTTTAATAAGTTATCTATGAACGGATGCAACTGATTATTCGGGTTTGGATGTTAATGCCGCTTGTTTTGCAGGGGATGTTTTCAATTTTCTTTTTCTTATATGTGGCTTGACAGCAATGGCTTTTTTCAAGGTGTCATTTGCGTTGTGTCCTGTCGTATCACTATTTCTCACAATCGGTGGAAGCATTTTACCCGAGCTATCATAAGGTCGTTTCAATAAGATCGGGTATCTGCTCTTTGCCATGATCCAGTCGGAAATACTATCCGCCCATTTATAACATTGCTCCGCCTTGGGGTGAACGCCGTCTCTTTTTCTCAGGAAGTGCATATACTTGGAAACAAAAAAACGGTCTTTACCTACATTGCGCATGATGAGATCGTTTATCCCATTGTCTTTTTTAGGATTCGGCGGACCTACCCATATAAATTTTGAATTACCTAACTGAGCGACAATATTTTTAACGAATGGTTCGCGTTCATCAATATTGCGAATGAATAACTCATTGGAACCGATGGAAACAATTACATACGTAGGTTTGTATATGGCAATCAGTTTTTTCAAGGTATCCTTTGCGCCCCAATCCAATAAGCGGGAGCCATACCAGATTTTTGCAGTGATGGTATGCCCGTTGTATTTGCCATACTTTCTGAACGGAAACATCAAGCCTTCTATCATGCTTTCCCCAACCATGAGAATGCGTTGCGGCGTACTATCCATGACACGCGGAGGCTCAATAAATTTTTTATGTGAGGAATCTTTAACAGCAATTTTTCCCGCAACGGTACTGTCCGGAATTTTTGCAGGCGTTTTTATTTCTTCTGTTAGAAATTGTTTTATGGGTGCTTTCTTAATGTCAAGAGAAAGGATGGAGAAATTTGCTTCCGAAAAAGATTGAATACTCAACACAGTAAGTGTAAGTATCAGCATGAGAGCTACCTCTAATATCGGATTTCTAAGTTTCATTTCAAATGCTGTTTGAACATCCAGTCAGGAA
>CAILMK010000194.1 GCA_903835275.1 uncultured bacterium
CGGACGATGACGATGATGATGATGATTTCTTCCGCAGGTGTTTCGATAATTTTACCTGTTCATCCATAGAAACCAAGTTGGATTCCCATAAGTATGTATTTTCCACCAATATAAGTCCCTGTAATGACCGGTTATTGTACGATCATAGCATCGTTTCTGTTTTTCCTTTAAGAATTTGAAGCGTTTTTTGTTTCAGGTTTGTTCCTGAATGAACATTTCTTCATTTTTCACCTAAAATTAATTCTAAATGACTATAAAAAACGCGCTCATTGCTTTCCTCCTGATGGTTGCCTGCGTTTTTTCAACTGCTACCCGGGCTCAGCAAACGCAGTCTCAGGATACCAAATATTATACGGATACCGTCAGAATGACATTGCCGGAGGTTGAGCAACGCTTTGTGGATCATAGCCTTGCCATACTTGTAGCCAAGTATGATGTAGATGTTGCAAAAGCAGGGGTTATGCAGGCAAAGCTTTGGTATAATCCAAATATCTACTATTCCCATACCCTCTACAATACATCCACAGGCAAATGGCTGGATGCATCTCCGCCTAGCGGGAATTATGATGTACAGCTATCTCAGCTCTTTTCCATTGCAGGTAAACATACCAACGCTGTAAAACTTGCAAGGATAGATGCTGAAAGGGCACAGTATACTTTCAATGAAGTGGTGCGTAGCCTGAAGTTGGAATTATACACCAATTACAGCACGCTGTATGTTTCAGAGCAAAAAATGAAAATACTGGATTCCCAGGTAGTGAATCTGAACAAGCTTATTAATGTGGCTCAGCAGGCCTATAAACTTGGAGCTTTGGCAGGTAATGATGTAACACGCCTCAAGGCGGAAATGAATGATCTGCAAAATTCATCACTTGCCATTGAAAATAATTTATATGATGCCCAGGCAGTTTTAAAAACACTGCTGAATTACGATATGCCGGTGTTTATTCTTGCTGCCGGTTATGAGTATAAAAAAGAATTAGCTCTTCCTGCAATGGCTGAAGTAATGAATGCTGCTATTCAAAATCGTTCCGATGTATTACTGGCTGATAAGAGTATTGAATATAATAAGACCAATCTTGCATTGCAAAGGTCATCAGCAGTTCCTGATGTTACACTGGGAACTGAATTTGACCGGGCCGGCAATGCATCTCCTGATTTTTATGGTATAAATATGGGTATTGGCCTGCCGGTTTTTAACAGGAACCAGGGGCAGATTGCCATAGCAAAAGCACAAACCAAACAGGCAGAAGAAAATAAGAATTTGGCGCTGAATGGCATGCAAAACCAGGTGGAAGCTTCCTACATCAAACTTGTGAATAATAAGCAGCAACTTGATAAACTACCATCTGATTATCCTGATGAGCTTGAAAGCCTTATTTCCTCCGCTGTTAAAAACTACAATAAACGCTACATTAGCATACTTGAATTTCTTGATCTTGTCAGAACATATACAAGTGCAAAACTGAGTCTTATAGACCTGAATTCAAATTATTTTAATACGATCCAAAATTTAAACTATTACATAGGCACCCAATTGATTAAGTAAAATGAAATCTTTAAAATTAAAATTTATAATTCCCGGTATTCTCTTGCTATCATTAGCACTTGTTTACTGCACGCATAAAGAGGAAAAGAAAGAGGAAGCTCATGCGGGCAAGAACGAAGTTGTTCTTACTCCCGAGCAAACTCAAATTCTCGGTATAGATACGGTGAAACTCGTGAATGATGAATCTGAACTTGCACTAACAGGCAAGATTGGTTTTGACGAGGATAAGGTTACGAAGGTATATCCTTTGGCGAGTGGTAATGTCATTGATTTGCGTGTAAGCCTCGGCGATCATGTAGAGCGCGGACAGGAACTTGCCAAGTTGCGCAGTTCCGAGGTAAATGATATGCAAAATCAATACAATGTAGCACAGTCAACACTCAGTTTGGCGAAGAAAAACCAGGATATTGCCAAGGAACTATACAGGACCAAGGCATATTCTGAAAAGGATCTTCTCAATGCAGATAACGATTATAAAAAGGCACTATCTGATGTAAATAAAATAAAGCAACAACTGGATATCTATCGTGCCAATCCAAATAAGAATGACGCCGAATATCATATTCTTTCACCCATTGATGGTTACATCGTTGATAAAAATATTTCAGAAGGAATGCAGGTTCGTTCAGATGCAGGAAACAGTATTTTCACTGTTTCATACATCAATACTGTATGGGTTTTGGCGGATGTTTACGAGAATGACCTTTCAAAAGTTCAGAAAGATGATGATGTGGATGTAACCACCGTTGCTTATCCTGACAAGGTTTTCAAAGGTAAGATAGCATTTATCAGTTCATTGCTGGATCCTACTACAAAGACCGCGAAAATAAGAGTGGTTCTGGACAATAAGGATGGGCTTTTGAAACCTGAAATGTTTGCCATCGTGAATGTTCATAACCTCAAAACCGATAAGGTGATTTCCATTCCATCCAAGGCATTGGTATTTGATAACAGCCAGTTTTATGTAATGGTTGTTAAAGGCAATAACGTTTATGAAAGAAGGCAGGTAACCGTTTTGAGAAATTCCGGTGACCGCTCTTTTATTGAAAAAGGGTTGAAACCCGGTGAACGTATCGTTACTGATGGTAGCCTTCTTGTATCCTATTCCGGTAACTAATCCGGCTTTATTTAACTGTAAAATGCTGAAAATATAATGAATAAGCTGATATCAAATATTATCACCTTTTCGCTTAAGAATAAATTTTTCATTCTGTTTATGACGCTTACCATAGTTATTGGTGGTGTTATAAGTTTTTTGAATACTCCCATCGAGGCTTTCCCGGATGTAACTAATACGCGGATTGTAATTATTTCACAGTGGCAAGGACGTAGTGCGGAAGAAGTAGAAAAATTCATCACTATACCTCTGGAAACTGAAATGAATGTGGTTCCTAATAAAACCAGTCTTCGTTCTATTTCCCTGTTTGGTTTAAGTGTGGTAACCCTCATATTTGAAGATAACGTTGAAGATTTTATAGCCCGCCAGTATGTAATGAACAGGCTGGTATCTGTGAATTTGACTGATGGGGTTGAGCCTGATGTACTGCCGCCTACTGGTCCTACAGGCGAAATTTTTCGCTTTACTTTAGAGAGTAAGACATA
>CAILMK010000195.1 GCA_903835275.1 uncultured bacterium
AAATATAAAAAATAATAAAATCAAATCAAAAATGGTAAATAATTTATAACATGATAATATCAGTTGGCCGAAGACAGGAAATTTTTTTGCGCTTATAAGACAGATAACGGAGATATAGTGGTCTGTTCGAATGGAAGGCTTTTCAATCTTATCAAGGATAAAATTCCGCGACTTGAAGAAATCACTACAACCTTTACAGTGAAAAATATTGCTCAAAACGGCAATGACTTGCTCCTGGGTTTGGATAGTTATGGCTTTAATATTTTAAGAGATGGAAAAATAATTATACCTGATATAATAAAAAGCAAAAGGTTTGAACGCTCAAGTTTCCAGGCTTTTTTCACAGATAAAAAAAATTCTATCTGGGCTGCAACAGATATCGGTTTACTGCAACTTTCAAACAACTATGAATTCCTCCATTTATATGATATTAAAAACGGATTACCCGATAATTTTGTTTATGGAATCCTTGTTGATGCGGAAGGTGACCTTTGGCTCAGCACAAATAAAGGGCTAAGTCTGTTTCATCCGACGACCGGAAAATTCAGGAATTTCACCCTTGATGACGGCATACAATCCTTTGAATTCAATACCGGGGCGTTTTACAAAAGCAAGGATGGAGAAATGTTTTTTGGTGGGGTGAATGGGTTCAATTACTTTAATCCACAAACCATCAGTTACAATAAAAATGTGCCTCAACTTGCCTTGACGGATTTCAAGGTATTTGATGATGAAATAAAGCTTGACACGGCTATTGGCTTCAAGAAAAAACTCATTTTGAGCCATGATAAAAACACAATATCCTTTGAATTTGCAGGAATGGAATTTTCCAATCCTGAACGAAACCAATATGCATCAAAACTGGAGGGCCTTGAATACGAATGGTACTATTCAGGGAACAGGAGATTTGTAAAATACGACAGGCTTAAGCCGGGAACATATCATTTGTGGCTAAAGGCAAGCAATAATGACGGAGAATGGTCAAAGCCTGTGCAAATGATTACCATTATCATTTTAAGTCCCTATTGGGCAACATGGTGGTTCATTACCCTCGTCATCGTAGTTTTGGTAGCTTTAACAATTCTCGGAATCCGCTATTTCATCGGGCGAAAATTAAAAAAACGTTTGCAGGCATTGGAACGCAGAAACGAAATTGAAAAAATCAGGAACCGCATTTCACGGGATATCCATGACGACATAGGTGCAGGATTGACAAAAATTTCAATGATGAGCCAGATGGCACGCCTTGACGTCACAGAAAATAAAAATATTGACGACAAATTAAATACCCTTTCTTCCTCTGCAAGGGATTTGAGTGAAAGACTTCAGGAGATAGTCTGGGCTATGAACCCAAGGCATGATGATCTAAACAGCCTACTGGCATTTCTTCGTGCTTATGCCTCAGATTTTTTTGAAAACTCCAATGTAAAACTAAGCTTTCATTTTCCTGATAATATCCCCGCTTTACCATTAAATCCGGATATGAGACGCAATCTTTTCCTTTGCTTTAAGGAAGCATTAAACAATATAGCCAAATATGCAAACGCTTCTGAAATTTTTATTGAAGCTGATATAAAAACCAATACGTTTCATCTTATGATCAAAGATAACGGAAAAGGCTTTGATGCCAACAAAAACAAACTGACTGGAAACGGATTGGCGAATATGCAAAAAAGGATGGAGGAGATCAACGGACAATTTTCGATAAAAAGCAAGCCGGGAACGGGCACAGAGATCAATATTTCCTTCCCGATGTAATTACTATCAAAGGAGTATTTTTTACCCAAAAAGAAACCGGTAATTTTGAATAAAATTTATTTATGAGCATTAAAGTTGTAATAGTTGAAGATGATACGGAAATCAGGAATGGTTTTGTTTCACTGTTAGGTAAACAGGAGGACTTTGAATGTGTAGGCGAATTTGAATCTGCGGAGGCTTTTATGTCAGTGGTGGATTCACTCAATTCCGATGTTGTATTGATGGATATACAGCTTCCCGGCATGTCCGGAATTGAATGTATAGAAAAGCTCAGGCAAAACGAAACCAAAACTCAGTTTTTGATTTGTTCCATCTATGAAGATGATGATAATATTTTCAATGCGCTCTGTGCGGGGGCCGTCGGGTATATTTTAAAAAACACTTCGCAGGAAAAATTATTTGAAGCCATCCGGGAAGTTCATGCAGGAGGCTCACCGATGACCGGCGAAATAGCCCGTAAAGTAGTCAGTGTTTTCAAAACAAGACAGGCAGTAGCTACCCCCGAACCTAATATAAGTATGCTCACTCCGCGAGAGAAAGAAATCCTTGATCTTCTTGCCAAGGGTTACCGCTATAAGGAAATTGCAGATTCGCTCTTCATAAGTATTAAAACTGTCCGACCGCATATTCGGAATATATATGAAAAATTGCAGGTTGGCTCGCGGATGGACGCAGTGAATAAAGCCTATGGGAAAAGGTAAAAAATAGCTTCTTATCCATAGCAATGCCTTCAGGGGCTTAGTCCCGATTCTTACATTTATTTTTTTTCCAATCCCCTATCTTTATGGTATTGCCCGGGATATTTTATCTTGAGTTCTTTGCATGCGGCGAGAAGGTAAAATTCTTTAAAAAACACAAATGAAAAGGTTAAAATTTTTAATACTTTGCATCCTTTACAGTGTGCAGTGCCTTGCACAAAGAAGTCCTTATGGCGCATCTGAAATCAGTCTGGGAGCGGCAGTAACCCATACAAATGATTATAATACCACTGGCAATTATAATGGCGAAGGTGGCCTTATTCATGCATACGCTTCCCTCATTGGTTTATTAACTAATACAGATAATAATCATAAGCTTGTACTGGGAGATTACCTTGGTTCATCTTTATTCATGGGCATCCGGCAAGCCAGCGTGAAAAATACCTTTGGAAATATACCTACTGCCCTTGGTGAAGGATTCTGGTGGGGAGGTACTTTTGAATGGGGACTTCAGGGATGCTATAAACTAACATCCAGAATTGATATAGGGCTGAAGTATTATTTTAACGATGTTTTTGATAATGCACGTGATCTTGGAAACGGGCCGGGCAAGGATGATAATACAGTTATAAAATACATGGTCCGCTATGATAAGGTGATGGCTGAATATGGATATGTAATTACGCCGTATAGTGCAGGGGATAAAAACCAGAAATGGTATAGCCTCTGCCTTAGATATTTTATGAACCCGGCAAAGAAAGGCAATAATGTGGGAATACGCTGGGAAGATTTTTCAGCGCCTAAACTTCAAAATGGAACTTACAATTATAATAATATTAGCTATCCGGTTTATAGTGGGTATAGCAGTTTCAGGATTGAAGCTTTTTATGGATGGATGTTTTAGATTTTATTTATCTTTCCAGTTCCACCACTTTAGTTTTTCAAGATCGTGGATTTCATTTTCTGCAAAATAAACAGCGCAGCGAAATACGTATAGCACACATCTATCCTGAACGGCACCCGCATATTCATTACTTTCCTCATACAATTGCTCAGGGTTTCTTTCCTTTAGATCAGTTACCCTTCTGATTCCTATATTCCATAAATCATCGGCAATGGATTTTCCTACACCGGGGATACGACGCAGGTCTTTTATTGTTG
>CAILMK010000196.1 GCA_903835275.1 uncultured bacterium
GATCTTTGAAAATTTTCTTTCTCCGAAAAAAGTTAAGATGGACCCTGCCGGAAGTAACTGGAGAATAAAAATGCGTACTACCGGGCACGGTTTCGGAGGTACGGATGATTGTGCTGAATTTTGTCCGCGCTTGCACAGTATGGATGTGAATGGAGTTACCCGTTTTGCAGATACAATGTTCCGTTATGATTGCAGCCTGAATCCTGTTTCTGCACAGGGTGGTACTTGGATTTACAGCAGGTCCAACTGGTGTCCCGGTTCTTCAGTAAAAACATACGATTATGAATTGACGCCTTATGTTAAGGCCGGTGATAGCGTAACACTTGATTATAATGTACAACCGTATACCTGGAACGGCGTTGGCACAACTCCTTACTACGATATTGAAACACAATTGGTGACTTACGGTCCTCCGAATTTTAAAACTGATGCAGCAGTGGAAGATATTATTGCTCCATCCAATGCGGATATTTATAAAAGGATGAATCCGGTTTGCGGCGGTCCGAAAATTCTTATTAAAAATAATGGCAGCGATCCTTTGACTTCAGTAGACATTAGTTATGGAGTTGAGGGAACAACACCTTATCTATATCACTGGACGGGCAGCTTGAATTTCCTCGATACCCAAACAGTGCATCTGCCCGATATGAACTGGACAGGAGCCTCTAATATATTTAAGGTTTCCCTGAGTAATCCCAATGGAGTTACAGATGAATATACGGCAGATGATGTGATGAGTACCTATTATACTCTGCCTCCGTCTCTCGCATCACAATTTATAATTATCCTGCATACCAATAATGATCCGGCGGATAATTCCTATACTCTCAGGAACGCTTATGGTGGAGTGATACTTAACAGGTCAGGTTTTAGTGCAAACACAACGTATAGGGATACCATGAATTTGAAAGACGGATGTTATACGCTTGAACTGACTGACCTCGGCGGGGATGGATTGGATTGGTGGGGAAATCCTGCGCAAGGTTCAGGGTATTTTGATATCAGGAAAATAAAAGGCGGTTACTACGAGCAATTCGGAACTGATTTCGGCTCGCAAATATATTATCAGTTTACTGTCGGTTCCTTTGCAAACGGAATTGCAGACACTAAACAACCCGTCATAAATATGGCAGTTTATCCTAATCCGAATGATGGTAATTTCAATATCTCCATCGGCTTGCCACAACGTGAAAAAATAACAATTTCCGTGCTGGATGCATTCGGCAGGGAAGTATTAACACAACATGAGGAAATGGATGCAGGGGATATTCCACTGCAACTGAATACCGTTGCGAAAGGATGGTATATCGTGAAACTAAGCACGCAGGAAGGAATCTATTGTAAGAAGGTTTTTGTGAAATAGATTTATAGAACAAATATTTTTCTAAAGCGAGGGGTTTTACACCCCTCGCTTTGTATCGAATTTCCGATTAACAAACAATGAAAGCCCGCCTCACTAAAATACTCACTGATCCACGTTTTATTTTCGCGGTCTATTGTATAGTTGCCATCGTGGCAACCATTACGCAGATATTAAAAAACAATCCGGATAATCCCTGGTCTTCGTATAATAATTTCCTGATCTTTAAAACTTCATTTCAGCATCTTGTTTCAAGAGGGGATCTGTATCAGTTATGGCCCGCCGATCATCAGGATTATTATAAATATAGTCCTACGTTTGCATTGCTGATGGCCCCTTTTTCATGGATGAATATTTGGGTGGGCTTATCTATTTGGAATCTTATTAATGCCCTGGCTCTTTATTTTGCAATAGCAAATTCCAGGTTTGCTGTGAGCAAACTCAAATCCTATATGCTGTGGTTTGTTTTACTGGAGTTATTAACTTCCATGCAAAGCTCGCAGAGCAACGGGCTCATGGCGGCATTAATGATTTTCGGATTTAATAAAATGGAGGATAAAAAGCCTTTTTTAGCCGCCTTGTTTTTATGTCTCGGTTTTTACATAAAGATATTTAGCCTTGCAGGATTTATAATTCTATTGTTTTATCCTGAGCGGTTTAAGGCGATATTTTATTCAGCGATATGGATGCTCATTTTATTTCTGTTGCCTCTTGTTGCAATTCCTTATTCACAATTGATTTTCCTGTATAAAAGCTGGTTGCATTTGCTGGCAGATGATCATTCCGCTTCCGTAGGATTTTCGGTGATGGGGTGGTTGCATACGTGGTTCAATTTGAATCCTGATAAAATGTTTCTCGCTGTAGGCGGACTGATATTATTATTGCTGCCACTTGCAAGGATAAAACAATACCGGCAATTTCAATTCCGAATGATGATGCTTGCGTCCATTCTTGTATGGGTGATTATTTTCAATCATAAAGCGGAATCACCGACGTTTGTCGTTGCAATGTCAGGAATTGCAATATGGTATTTCAGTGGAAAACGGAGTATGATTGATACCATTCTTGTATGCCTGGCATTTATATTTACTTCACTTTCGCCGACTGATCTTTTCCCTGCTTATATCCGTTGGCATCTTGTAGTTCCGTATGTACTGAAAGCAGTGCCATGTATTTTTATATGGGTAAGGATTTTCTATGAACTAATGTCAAGGAATTTTGACAAACATTTGAAAGTAGCGGAATAATATTAATTGAGCTTCTCAAATGAATCCGAAGGATTCACACCTTTATAGTAATGTTGTTTGGATAAAGAGTTCGACCCCATCGGGGTCGCACGGAATGGGCTATTTATGTTTCTATAAAGGTTTAATCCCTTCGGGATTAATATGAGCAATCCCTTGCCCCATTTCCCTGAAATCATCCTTCAATATTCTATCATACGGAAATAAAAAGATCAGTAGCACCAAAGGTGCGATCCAGAATATTGCACCTATGAATATAATATTCATGATATGAAAGATCATCAGTGAAAATAATGTAAATCGAAAATATTTATAATTAATCGCTGAAAGAAAAGCAGTGAACATCACAATGGTAATTGCCCAAAATGCAATTTCAGGTAATACCGGAATGGATAAAATAGATGCTTCCCAGTTAAAAGGAGTATTCATTAATGCATGTCCGTTGGCTGATGAGTATAACAAGGCTTTGGGAGCAGTCCAGTCTTCTCCGGGAGAGCCTTTTACTAAATCAAAAAGCACGTAAAATATTTTCCAGCTTGCGGATAGGGTGTAGGTAAAAAGTAATGTGCCAAAATACACCATATATGTTTTTGCACGCGTTTTTATTTCATCTCCAATGGGTAGTTTTCTCTTGATGAATATAGCTACCAAAAATGATAGAATAAACAGGTGTCCTACATGGGACAGGTAGCCAAAGCTCCATGTTTCATTGTTTATCCATAACAGGCAAAGTACATGTAAAACCCGTATCCATAAAATATTTTTAAATTTGGATTGCAGCAATAAAATATTGGAGATATATGCAAGTCCGAAAACAAGGTAGTAATAAAGTAATGACGGCATTCCGGGCGCAAATAACCTTCCGAAATATGTCATTGGCTCATATATCTCTTTCGGCCTTTGCGGAATGAAAATCCAGAGATGATACGTTATCCATGCAAGACTGAGGAAGTACAATACCTCAATGGCATAATAAGCATTAAAAACAAATTTTCTGTTTTCATTCATGGTTAGAAACGTAGTAGAGATGTTGTGTCGGTATATATATAATTTCCCTTGCAATATTCATCGAGGTCGTATGCTTCAGCTACGATTTCATATTGGTTATCACCCGGAAATAAAAATTTTCCAAGAGCCCTTGCGCGACGTTTTTTAGCTTGTTGATCCGAAAGTGAATCATTCAGAATGGCACGGACAGCATAATAAAAATCATCGTCATCAAAACTTTTTCTGTCGATATTGCCAACCCGCTGAAAGCTCGTATCGGTGGATGTTTTTACATACAAATGCCATGCAATTGTTTTTTTACTTAATCCGTCAGGGTGTGAATATAATTTATAGTCAAAAAAAGGATACAGCTCTCCCTTGCCCATTTTCAGGCTTACAACACTTGCGAATGACAGGACAACAGCACACGCGGCAAGTATAATTGTATTTCTTAATTCTGCTTTCATTGTTTTTTATACAGGCGCACATAGATCCGCGCTTTTTTATATTCCTTAACAAGCATCCATTTGGTTTGCAATTCATCCAGTTCAGCATCACTGAAATCATTCATGATATTCGATTGGATAACGCAATTGTTTTTCGTAATGTCAAGTTCCGAAAAGCGACTGTAATCATCCGTGAGGTCAGTTTCGTGCAGGGTATATTTATTGGGAGAATTGGTCCCTATGCTATTATATGGAATTTGATGTTCATGTACATATTCTATCATTGCCTTGCGCAAGCCAAACCAGGGCAGGTGTGCAAGGGTACTATCCCAACCGGTAGCTATTTTCGGGGGATAGATCCACAAATGTCCGGCAAGCAACATTACCAGCGAAAAACCAAAGGCAAGTGTTCTTTTTGTTCCTTCAAATACGGATAGTATGGAATAAAATACCAATGGTATGGTAAGAAGATAAAAGACCAAATAATAACGGTGACCAATCGGATTGGAAAATGGAATAAATGCAATTGATAAAATCACCAGTGGGATAAATGCTATTACAAACATTTGCAGGAATTTTTTTTCCAGGATGATTTTCTTTTTTATTAATGCGGGCAATGCAAGCAGCATTACGATCCATAAGCCTATTCTGCCGAAGTCGGCACACCTCCAACCTATGATTACAATATTCCGTAGCATTCCACCAATTCCCAAAACTTTTCTCTGCACAGTAAAAGCTTCCGATGGAGTCATAAACCACCAACCTGTTTTTGCATGATGGTAGGTATACCATGCTGTGCAAACTATTCCGGCCAGTATAAATGGAATGAATTGAAGAAGTATTGTTTTGGTTTTTTCTTCCGATATTTTTAATCTGCCATAATTCAACACAAGCGATGTGACGAATAATGCGGAAACGCAAATAGCCCCTCTTGTACTTATCAGTGATAGTCCTATGAGTGCTGGTAGTAGCAACCATACCTGTCTTTTTAATATCGAGTTCAAAGCAAGCAAATAGAAAAACACCAGTACAATTTCATAGGAGACCTGGCTGCACTGTGCCAGTAAGGTAGGTTCAAATGCTATCAAGATCAGGCAAAGGTCGCGATGTCTTTCTTCAATAAATGTACTGATGAACCTGAAAAGTTGCCAGTAAATTCCCACGGCAAACGGAAGAATTGCAAGGTGGGCTGCAAAAAGATTTTTACCGAATATTTGCCAGACAATTGAAAGGTAATAACTGAAGACCGGTGCATGTCCTGCATCCATTTCCCGGGGCAGGATAAAATTTCCAAAGCCTTTATCATAAAACCATTGTGCGAGGATAGAGTGATAGGTGGTATCGCCAAAGAAAGGATTATCCCTGGAAAGGAGAACGATCATTATCGGGAGAGCGAAAAAGGGAAGATACTTTTTCATAGGAATTTACGCAGCAAAAATAAGGGGAATAATGTGTAATGCAGCATGGGCTTATGCCATCACCTCTGAAAAATGAGTTTTTATTTCATCCAGTAATGACAGTATTTCCACTTCGCTATTGGTGCGCACCAGTTTTTCACGATAGGGTTTGAAATGCGAAAAGCCTTTGAAATAGGAGTGATAATGCCTGCGCATCTCAAGGATTCCGAGGACAGGACCTTTCCAGCGGATACTTTCCAGCAAATGTTGGCGGCAGGTACTTACCCTTTCTTCCAGTGTTGGAGCATTCAGGTATTCACCGGTGGCCATGAAATGTTTTATTTCACGAAATATCCACGGATAACCTATGGATGCCCTTCCTATCATGATACCATCCACTCCAAAGCGGTTGCGGTTGGACATTGCCTGTTCGGGAGTTTCCACATCTCCGTTACCGAAGATCGGAATGCGTATCCTTGGATTCTTTTTTATTTCCCCGATGAGGTCCCAGTTTGCCTCGCCTTTATACATCTGTACGCGGGTTCTTCCGTGTACGGTCAGGGCTTCAATGCCTATATCCTGCAGCCTTTCTGCCACTTCACCAACATTCTTGGTGCTTTCATCCCAGCCAAGGCGCGTTTTTACTGTTACAGGTAGATGAGTAGCCTGTACAATGGCGGAAGTCATCGCTACCATTTTCGGAATATCCTTAAGGATTCCTGCTCCGGCACCCTTGCAGGCAACCGCTTTAACAGGGCATCCGTAATTTATATCGATTAGGTCAGGATTTACTTCTGTGGCAATAACAGCAGATTCGCGCATGCTTTCAATATCACTCCCGAATATCTGTATCCCAATAGGGCGTTCATATTCAAAAATGTCCAGTTTTTTGCGGCTTTTGGCAGCATTCCGGATCAGGCCTTCAGAGGAAATAAATTCCGTGTACATCATATCCGCACCGTTTTGCTTGCAAACAGCACGAAACGGAGGGTCGCTTACATCCTCCATGGGAGCAAGTAAGAGAGGAAATTCTCCCAGATCTATATCACGAATTTTTACCAAAACATTGAAGTTTAAGCCCTATTTAGTATAATTTGCATTAAATTGAATGTAAATTTCAATTCATAGGGGCTGCCGTAGTAGCTTTGCAA
>CAILMK010000197.1 GCA_903835275.1 uncultured bacterium
ATATGAAATTTCCCTGTGAGGATGCGAATACTGTGCATTACCATTCAGTGCATTTTCCAATTTGGCAAAAGTTTCACTAACAGAAATTTGCTTCATGCATTGGTTGTCCCCATGGCAAGGCGGTACCTGGAATTGATGCACACAAGGGCTGCAATAAACATTTTTATATAAATTTATAGTATTCCCTGAACTACCATATTGTTCCGGGGAACAAGGACCGAAAAGTGCCAGTGTTTTCACGCCCATGCTGTATGCAATATGCAAGGGCCCTGTATCATTTGTGATCATCCATTCCGCGTTGCCGATCAAACTGATGAGTTCGGCTACAGATAATTTTCCTGAAGTATCGGTGACCTTTTTTGCGATCTCCGCAGGTAAAAGCGATACAAGAGAACCTACGTATCCGCTCTCATCAGGAGAGCCGATCAGAACATAATTATGGTCCGGAAAAGATGATACTAAATTTGTTATCAGTGCTGAAAAATTTTCTTTTGGCCACCTCCTTTCCAATCTCAGGTCAGAGGCATTCGGATTAATTATAATATTCCTGAGATTGATATTATACGCCGTAATATTATTTAGCTTTCGGGTTAATGAATTGTCCGTTTCAATATCCGTTGAAAATTTATAAAGGCTATTGTCTGTTTCCTTAACTCCAACCAGTCGTGCCATCTGCAAATACACTTCAGAAATGGGCGCCTTGCTGTTAAAAAAAACCATGTGGGTATATACTCCCATCCTGATATTGCTGTCCTTCCTGAAGTACCCCAGCCTGTCAGTGGCACAACTCAGCGTGGCAAGTATGGTACTATAATAAGAATATACTTCCAAATCTATGTACAGGCTTTGGTGAATCTTGGATCTGAATTTCCAGCATTTGGAGATTGCGGAAAGAGTAGTACCTAACAAACCCGTAATACTGCTGTCATTAATAAAAATGGTGTCATCTATGAATGGCATCATTTGCAGTATGGACTTATTTCTGGAAGAACTGATGAATACAATTTTTGCTTCCGGGAAATTTTTTCTAAGGGTTTGAAGCAGGGGAGTTGCCTGTATGAGACTCCCCATGCCTAGAAATTTACAAACGAAAATAACCGATGGAGTTTTTTTGAATGAATGATCTATCCCAAATAAAAAGCCAAGCGTTTTAGCAACAATATTCAACAGGAATACTGTTGGAATACCTATGAGCGCGTCCAGGAATAATTGTTTTTTTACCTTCATTTCGTGGCTTTTGTAATTTTGAAATCACCAATATCGCAAGCAGCATCCATTGGGATAAATTTAACCCAACATATAGAATGTATCCACCAGTTATACTGGCTGCTTATTCGTATGGCATAGGCGTGTTCGGTAGCCTGCATATAAAATATAAAACTACCGCACTCTCCTGCGCTGTCACCATAAATCATTTTCATTCTAGCCTTTTCCTTACCGGAATAGTTGCCGGCCTTTATGAAAATAAAATTGCCATCTTCCTTATCCTTGACGGGATTAAAAGTAAATATATGTTTATCATTAGCTGATAACTTGAAATTACTATCTGTTTTAAAAACCACCTTTCCCATATTTTTATCGAGATAAGATGCCTGAAACAATGGAATATAACCAATTC
>CAILMK010000198.1 GCA_903835275.1 uncultured bacterium
GTAATGTTGTAAAACTAAATTTAAGAAAACAACGTTTGTCATTCCTTCAGTATTTTGACTTTGATCACGAGCCCTTCCCTTCTTTAAACGGTTCTTTTGTAATTGATACAATAAAAAAAAATGTTACATACAGATCTTATTCCTCATCCTTGAATCCGCCAATTCTTCATAGGAAGGAGCTTTTGGTTTCTCAAGATCATCCAAATAGATTGCAATGGGAGTTAGTTACAAAAAATGCTGAAGAATTAGGTTTTTTTTCAACTTCATCACCCATTGGGTTCCGTGAAAACTGGATTCGATTGATTGCGGAGAAAGGATTTAAGCTTAATGGTCAAAGCTTTGTTCCAATAGGTAATCAAGTAGATGAAGAGCAGTTAAATAACTACAACGAAGGTGTTTCGCAAATACAAAGACACTTAACAGCCTTAAGCAGGAGTACGATTTCAGCACCTATTCAACTACTGATTGGTCATGGACTTATCAATTCAAACACAACAATTTTCGACTATGGGTGCGGCAGAGGCGATGATGCTAAGGGGCTAGATAAAATTGGAATTAAATGCTTGTGCTGGGATCCTCACTATGCCCCATACAATCCAATAATCGAATGCGAAATTGTTAACCTTGGGTTTGTTGTAAATGTAATTGAAGATCCAGCAGAACGGGTGGAGGCCGTTCAAAAAGCATTTGCATTAGCCACTACAGCTATTGTTATTTCGGTTATGCTATACAGTAACGATCGGCCAGGAAAACCATATCGTGATGGTTTTTTAACAACAAGAAATACATTTCAAAAGTATTTCACTCAGGATGAGTTTAAAGACTACCTAGAAAAAATTCTTGAAAATGACCCTATCTTGATCGGTCCTGGAATTGCTCTAGTATTTAGGGACAAAGAAGCAGAGCAAAGATTTTTACTTAATAGGTACAGAAGTTCAAACGTCGCTCGTAGGTTAATAAGTGCACGCCTTAGTCCGCTTACAGCTCGGGACTCTAGGGCAAAAAAAATTCGAATTCCGAGGAACACTAAATCGGAAATAGAGTTCATTGAACTAAAACCTTTTCTTGATAATTTGTGGAGCTTGACACTTGACTTAGGCAGATTTCCCGAATCATTTGAAATACCAGAAAAACAAAAGATTCACGAAAAAATATCGCTTACCAGAGCTATAAGACTGATTAGAACTCACTACGACCTCGGTCTTCTTGAAAAATCCTCAAAAACTCGAGCAGATGAAATCAAACTTTATATCGCATCTTTACAATTTGGAAAAAAAGCACCTTACAAGCATCTCGAGCCCAAACTTCGATTAGACATCCGATACTTCTTTGGTGACTACAAGGTAGCAACTTCTGCAGCCCTGCGACTGTTACTTGACTCAGGTAAATCCGCAATTATTCATGAAGCATGCAAAGAGGCAGCAGCTGACGGACTAGGATGGCTAGATGAAGACCACTCACTTCAGCTTCATTCATCGTTAGTAGAGAGACTTCCAGCTGTTTTGCGCGCCTACATAAGCTGTGGATTATTGCTTTGGAACAACATCAGTTCCGTCCAACTGATTAAGATCCATATAGGTTCTGGAAAGCTAACTCTACTCAAATACGACAACTTTGATGACCATCCGATACCACTTCTCATCAAACGAGTCAAAGTCAACATTCGTCACCTTGACTATGACGTCTTCGACTATCAAGAGCCCGAGTACCCTCCTTCACCGTTAATCTACAAAAGTCGTTACATGCATGAGGATATGCACGGGTATGCGGAACAAGTCGAATTTGATGAAAAGCTTGAAGTCACAGGCGTGATCGACCAACTTGAGCTCCCTTTGACCAGAGACCTCATCGAAAGATCACTAGAGATGAAGCGATTAGAAATACTTGGAATCTGCCTTGGTCGAAGTTCAAAAATTCCATCACTCGATCAGGAATGCGGGAATAACTTGACTTACAGAGACTTGATCGAATGCGGTGAAACTCAAAATCGATTGGGTCTCAAAAATCAGCCTCTGAATCCTGAAAGCTACAACGCTCTGTTTGATCTCTGTTCCAATATCTTGGACCCAGTAATTGACTATTTCGGATCCATTAAGCTCACTTATGCTTTTAGCTCTCAGACTCTTGCATCAAAAATTGATGGCCGGATTGCCCCTAAGCTAGATCAACATGCAAGCCATGAATGCAATCGGCTAGGAAATCGAATTTGTGAAAGACTTGGCGCGGCTATTGATTTCATTGTTGAAGATGAAAACATGCTTGAAGTCGCACAATGGGTTATTGGAAACACGTCTTTTGATAGACTTTATTTTTATGGAGTTGATAGGCCAATTCATGTCAGCTTTAGCGAAACTCCCGCCAAAGAGATCACATTGATGATCACTAACAGCAATGATCGTCGAATTCCTAAAAATATCTCTTTTGACCAATTTATGAACTTGACCTCACCGTCAGTTTTATAATCACATTTTTACGTGATGTTTTTAGCTAAGAGGCTAAGGAGTTTAAATTTCAA
>CAILMK010000199.1 GCA_903835275.1 uncultured bacterium
AAATCTTGTATTCCCGTTTTCCAAGTAAAAGCAAGTTTAGGTTTATCTAATAAGGCTTCCATCATTGATTTAAAAGTAGTGTGTGCTGCCCGTACAGCCATTTTTGTTGCTGCTAGTTTGGGGTGCATGACGAATGCTAACAAATCGGATGGAGAACTAGAGAAAAATCCTTTCTTTTGTCCCACTTTTAGCATCTTATAAGGTTTTTGTGTTCCTAATAAGTCTTGTACAAGTTGTGTGAAGTGTCTATATCCTTCCGCACCTAAAGCTTTTTTGAAGGGAACATTCTTTCCGGGTTTATCCAGCAATTGTGTAGCTTGTTTGTGATTGATACTGCCGTCAAATATACCATCGATAAATTCGTCAATAGCTTCAGCGTCTTTAATTTTTGTCCACTGGGCATTAGTCTCTTCAAATAACTGTGCAAATTCGCTATTCGGGTATTTCTGTTCGATGATATCTGCAATGGCTAGATTATAATCTCGCAAAGCTTTCCGTTTTCCTCTATTATATCCGAATGATTGTCCCGGTTCATATGCTTCACCGAGGGCCTCATTGTTTTTCCGGAATTGAAGTTCTAAATCTTGTGCAGTAATATTTTTATTAGGGGTCTCATTAATAAAATCTTTAATATATTTTTTATAAGTTCTGTCCGATTCTTGGGGAGTAAATCCGGTACCCTTTTCTTTTGATACTCGATCGATGATAGCGTGTTTAACTTCTGTAGTAGAAAACGTTCCTGGTATATTTTCGGCAAGTTTTTTAACTTCTTTAAAGGATTCGCGTAATTCGGTCTTGAACTCAGAACTGTCCCTTAATTTTGCATGTGTTTCGGCTATTGGACTTGCCTTAATGATCTTGTCAGATATATTTCGAAACTCTTTCTCTACTTTTTCGTTAATTTTGTTAAACGTTTTGGGGCTTACATTAGTTTTTTTATTTAAGTTTTCGTATCGTCTTTCGGTCAAACCTGAAGGTTTTTTCTTTGCTCCAAATCTTATTTCTCCAGCGCCCTCAGTAGGATGTTTAAGGATAGCAAAGGAAGCTATCTCGCTCAGGGGTTCAGGCAATCCAGCTTCTTGCAATATTTCTTTAACAGTTTCTACACCGGCCCCTAGGACTGGTCTATTCAATTTTGTATTCATTCCCCGGAAAGTGCCACCTTTACGAGATAATCGAGATGCTTCGGTGAGAAATCGCAATCCTTTTTGGAATCTTGTTTTAGGTTCCATCGGAAGTCCGGTCTGTTCTTCTACTTCGCGTGCTATATTAGAGACTGTTGGGATATATTTAAGAGCTTCATGAGCAGTTTCATACCATTTTTCTTCATCAAATGGGACGCCTTCACGTTCTGATATAGCTTTGATATGGTCTATTTCTTCAGGATCAAATGCCGCTCCTGTAGCTAATATTTGCCATAGGGAGGCGGCTAATCCCGGCAAAGTGGTTGCAGCGAATCCTTGAACCACTTGCATAGCTGTACGAACACCTTGTTTTAGACCTTTTTCCTTATGTTCAGTTTTGTATTCTTTGGAATTTGCTCTTTCAGAAAAAGGATTG
>CAILMK010000200.1 GCA_903835275.1 uncultured bacterium
GATATAAACTAAGGAAACGAAAGTAAATTAAAATGTTTCCGTCGTTTTATTTCAACTGCCCATTGATGGCTTTTCTACAAATACCTGCAAATCAATAAATTGATTACGAATCCTAGATTTCGCTTAACATAGATATAACACGAAAGGCAGCTCATTGCTGAACTGCCTTGGTATGTATTATTGGTTTTGTAGTCTTATTAAAAAGATCCTTTCAGGATGACAACAATGATAATTTTGTCATAATTGTTGGCTGATCACTGCAAACTGCTACTGCCCTCCTGCCTGGCCTATATATAAGTGGAAGTTACTTCCTGCATGTCCACCGGGGAGAGCGTTATCAAAGCCATAGCCCCAGTCAAATCCAAGTAATCCGAACATAGGAAGGAATAAGCGTATGCCTACCCCTGCAGAACGTTTTACATCAAACGGATCATATTCTTTAAAGCGCAGGAATGCATTCCCGCCTTCTACGAAGCCAAGACCATAAATGGTAGCTGAAGGTGAGGTCGTGAATGGGAAGCGCAACTCAAAAGTATACTTATCATAAATAGTAGCTCCCGGAGGATCCAATATACCATTGGCAATGGTTGGTGTTACCGCCTGGTAGTCACTATAACCACGCAGACGAATCAATTCACGACCATCGATACTATATCCTTGCAATCCATCTCCGCCCACGAAGAAGCGTTCAAACGGACTCAACCCCAGGTCCCTGTTATATAAGCCGATGAATCCAAAATTTGCAGCGGCCATCACCACAAATTTTGATTGTCCAAGACCAAGATAATAGGCTCCGTCAAATTTCCATTTATGGTATTCAATGAGTTTATATTTTTCCTGTGCTGTTTCTGATGAAACATTGGTTCCGGAAATCAAGGAATACGGAGGCGTCCATTGCAAGGTAAATGATATGCTTGAACCGTTGACCGGGAAAATTGGCGAGCCGCCAAAATCTGCCCTCGATATGGTATGCTTGAAGTAAAAGTTATTGGCATACCCATCTCTAAAATTAGTCACCAAAGGATAATTCTGGAATGTAAAGTACTGGTAAGAAACTGTATTGTGTAATACGAACCAGTCGTCAGGCCATTTCAATTTTTTACCAATCCCAACGGATATACCACGGATCTCTAACTTATAATAAGTAGCATCAGTTGCTCCATTGGAAAGGATAGAAATAAACGGACTTACACTTAAAGAGATCGGCTTTCTGCCACCAAACCACGGATCGCTAAAGGATACATTATAAGACTGGTAATACACGCCAGTAGTTTGGAACCGAATGCTGAAACGCTGTCCATCACCACTTGGATATCCCTGCCATTCACTTGGCTTGAACAGGTTCCTCATACTGAAGTTATTCAGTGATAAGCCCAATACACCTACTATACTGTTGTTCCCATATCCGCCGGAAAGTTCTATCTGGTCAGAAGGTTTTTCCTCTACAATATATTCCAGTGATACCGTTCCATCCTTCGGATTCGGAGTCGGGATCACGTTCATTTTTTCAGGGTTAAAATAGCCTAACTGACCTAATTCGCGTTGAGAGCGTATTACATCCGAACGGCTGAATTTTTGTCCCGGCTTGGTACGTAATTCGCGCAGGATTACATGATCGTGCGTTTTTGTGTTTCCGGTAATCTTCACTGTGCTGATAGTAGCCTGTGGACCTTCCGTCAGGCGGATTTCCATATCAATGCTGTCATTCTCAACACCAACTTCCACAGGGCTGACTGAAAAGAAAAGATAACCGTCATCCATATACAGGGACGTAATATCCATACCTGCCTGGTTGATGTATAATTTGCTTTCCAGCTGTTCAGGATTAAAGACATCACCTTTCTTAATGTTAAGAATGGCATTAAGTAGCTTGGTTTCATACTTGGTATTACCGGTCCAGGTGATGTTGCGGTAGTAGTATTTATTCCCTTCGTTGATGTTTATTTTCAAAGACATCAATTCAGGAGAGATATGGATAATGCTATCCGATACTACCTTGGCATCCTTGAACCCATGTACCTGGTACCATAAAACCAGTTTTTCCTTATCTTCTTCGTATTCAGTCTGCTGGAATTTGGATTTCCTGAAGATGTTCCACCACGTATGCTCCTTCGTATTCTTCATTATGTGACGGAGCTTGGCATCAGGGAATTGTGTATTGCCTCTAAAGGTAATCGATTGTATTTTTATGCGGTTGCCCCTATCAACATTGATGGTCAGTTTTACACTGTTATGCCCAAAAACGGAATCAGGTGCCTGGGTAATAGTTACCGTGGAGTTTGGATAGCCCTTATCGGTAAAATACTGACGGATATTATACTTGGCATTAGCAAGCAATTGCTCAGTGACAATGGCACGTGAATTCAACCTTACTTCATCCTTCAGCTTTTTAGCAATGCCTTTGCTAAGGCCTGTAAATGTATAACTTGAAAGCTTAGGGCGGCTCCTGATGAAAATACTCAGGTATATTTTATTATCAACGATCTGGTCCTGGTATATTTTTACATCGGAGAACAGGTTCTGCTTCCAGAGTGCCTGGATAGCCTGTGTAATGTCATCCCCCGGAATGGTAATCTTCTGTCCAACAGATAAACCCGAAAGAGACGTGATGATATTCTTATCATAATGATCACCAATAACACGTATGCCTCCTATCTCGTATTTGGCTGGCATCACATAACTGATCTCGGAAGTATCGCCGGTACTGGTGCCAGTCTGGGCAAAAGCACCCAGGGCACAGAATAGACAGACACATAGTGTAATGATTCTTTGCATTTTATCGTAATTGTTCGCTGGTAAGCCCGAATCTTCTCTCCCTTTTTTGATAGTCAAGGATCGACAGGTAGAGATCGTCCTTTTCAAAGTCGGGCCAAAGCTTATCGCAAAAGTACAGTTCGGTATAAGCGAGTTCCCATAGCAAAAAGTTACTGATGCGGTGTTCGCCGCTGGTTCTTATCAGTAATTCAGGATCCGGGAAAGGGGCGGTGGATAGATATGATTTAAAGGTATTTTCGTTAATATCAGATGGTTGCAAGTCACCTTTTGCCGCATCGGCAGCTATATTTTTAGTTGCATTTAAAATGTCCCAACGGGCACTATAGCTCAATGCAAGGATAAGGTTCAACCCTGTATGCAGGCTTGTTTTATCAATAGCGGCATCCAGTTCTTCCCGGCAGGCAGGAGGAAGCTGGTCAAGGTCCCCAATTGCTCTCAGGGAAATATTGTTATCAATAAAGGTTTTCATTTCTCCGCTGATCGTGCGGACAAGAAGCTCCATAAGGGCATCTACTTCATGCTTTGGACGGTTCCAATTCTCTGTGGAAAAGGCATAAAGGGTTAAATTGCCAATGCCAAGCTCTGAACAGGCTTCGGCGACTCTTCTAACGGATTCAACGCCTGTATTGTGGCCGGAAATACGTTCCAAACCCTTGGACATTGCCCATCGACCATTCCCATCCATGATGATGGCTATGTGGGACGGCAATCGATCCTTATCTATACTTTGCTTGAATTCTGACACCTTTATACTGCGCTTTCCTTAGGAACGGGCAAAGATAGGCAAAAAGGGATATGGGACAAGGGACATGGGACAAGAGATTGCGAATTATCGTTGTCCGGTACAAAACGACACCCAAACAAAGGGTATGGGATTCAAAACATAAGACCTTGACTTTGTCTTTGTCTTAATTATGAGCTGAAGCCTTTATATGCTCGTAGGCACTTTTGATTTTCTCATGCTGCTGCGCGATCATATCCCTGAGGGAATCAGGCAATTCGGTACTTTCCAAAACTTCCTCGTACTTTTTAACGGCA
>CAILMK010000201.1 GCA_903835275.1 uncultured bacterium
ATGGGAAGGAATAAAATTAACTTTTTTGTTGTCATTTTCATTAAAAGTTTAAGTAAACAGTGCAATTAACCGTTTGAGGCTGCGAAAATAGCAAAATACTCGCAAAAACGAGCTAATTTTGCTGCTGAATTTTATTATGGAACTCAACAAAGAATTTAGCGCAAGGGTGGAAGAAGCCCTGAAAATGGCTGGAATAGACCCTATTCAGTGCCGTTCCGAAGCCGAAGGCCAATGGAATCTAAAGAAAGATGACCTGGAAGTATGGATAGATCTTTTGCCTATTGAGCAGAACGACAGGACTTATTTACAGGTAATGAGCCCGATAGCCCTGGTGCCTTCCAATAACCCGCTTGCATTTATGGGCGAACTACTGGAGATCAATTACCAGATCATTGATGCTTCCTTTTGTGTATTTGAAGGCGGCGCATACCTCAAGATCATGCGTGAAATTGAAAATCTTGATGCTGAAGATGTCTTACTGGCAATCAACAGGATAGGCTATTATGCCAGCATCATGGAAAAGGAGCTGACGGAGAAGTATAAAGTAGAAAAGATCCAGTTACAACACTAATCATGGAAGATAAAAAAGAGCCTCATATAGCCGGATTACGTTCTATAAAGCAGGAAGTTGAACCCGGTATATATGCCTGGTGCAGTTGCGGTTGGAGTTCCAACCAACCTTTTTGCGATGGCTCGCACAAGGGCACGGGTTTCAAGCCTTTTAAGCTCAAAATAGAAGAGCGCAAGCGCATCTCATGGTGCAATTGCAAGCATACTGAAAGTCCGCCGATATGTGATGGCGCGCATAAAAAACTTCCCGGCTACGTTCCGCCGCAGAAATAAGCTGAAAATGTAAATGAAAATAGCTGTAAACACCCGACTTCTGCTCAAAAATAAACTCGAAGGAATCGGTTGGTTTACTTTTGAAACCCTGAAGCGCATTACAACGGCGCACCCTGAACATCAGTTCTATTTTATTTTCGATCGGTCGTACAATGAGGAATTTATTTTTTCTGCGAATGTAACGCCGATCGTTTCAGGACCGCAGTCAAGACATCCTATCTTATGGTATCTTTTTTTTCAGGTTTCAGTAAAAAAAATATTGCGCAAACTCAAACCGGATATTTATGTTTCCCCGGAAAGTTATATGCCACTGGGATTGCATATTCCTTCCCTGATAGTAATGCATGATATTGCATACGAACATTACCCTGAAACCGTCCCTTCCCTGGTACGGAAATATTACAAATATTTCTTTCCCCGCTTCGCGAAACAGTCGACAAGAATCGCCACCGTATCGGAATTTTCAAAGCTGGATATTATAAAATATTATTCCGTTCCTGAATCCAAGATTGATGTGGTATACAACGGATTTAATACTGCATTTCATCCGGTTGGCGAAGATGAAAAATCATCGGTCAGGCAAAAGTTCAGCGGGGGCAATCCATACTTTGTTTTTCTCGGTGGATTATATCCGCGAAAAAATATTGCAAGGCTGATCAACGCCTTTGAATTATTTAAAAAGAAAAATAATTCCCCGCATAAACTTATTCTCATTGGCAAACATGTCTTCGGAACGGAACAACTGATTTCACAAGCAAATGCTTCTGAATTTAAAAACGATATTATTTTTACCGGAAGAATTGATAGTTTTGAAGAACTGAACGGTCTCTTGGCGTCCGCAGAAGCAATGACCTATGTTTCCATTTTTGAGGGTTTTGGAATTCCCTGCCTGGAAGCAATGAAGTGCGGATCTGCGGTGATTGCATCAAATACAAGTTCGCTGCCGGAAGTTTGCGGAGATGCCGCTCTGTATGTGGATCCACTTTCAGTGGAAGATATTGCGGATGCGATGCGAAAAATAAGTACGGATCCAGGTTTTAAAACTAAATTGATTGAAGTATCTAAAATACAATTGCAGAAATTTAGCTGGGATGCAACAGCAGATAAATTGTGGAGGAGTATTGAGAAGGCGGCGAAATATTGAATAATGAATATTGAATATTAAATAATAAAGTAAGCTCAGGCCTAGCACCAAAACAAGTTGGTCTATGTGTGTTTTGGCTTTTGCGCGGCGGGAGTCCCCCTTTGAATTGTGAAACAATCACGGAGCGAAGCGGAGTAACGGGGTTGGGGGATGACAAGAATTTAATTAGAAACAATGAATCGGTCAAAATACATTCCGAGCTGTTCGACAAAACAGAATAATAAATTTTAAAAATACACTATGAAATTACTGATCATTAACGGGCCAAATTTGACTCTTGTAGGAAAACGCGAACCGCATTTCTACGGACTGATGAATTTTGATGATTTCATTCCAAAACTTGGTGAAAAATACAGAAAGGACAAAGTAAAATTTGAATTTTACCAGTTCAACCGTGAAGGTGATATTCTGGATTGCATACACAAAGCTGATGGTGTATTTGACGGAATTATTTTAAATGCCGGAGCCTATACGCATACATCTATTGCTATTGCTGATGCTATTGCAGGAGTAGATGTTCCGGTGGTGGAAGTACACATGTCCAATATCTATGCCCGCGAGCAATTTCGCCATACTTCATTTTTAGCTCCCTATTGCAAGGGTGTGATTACAGGGTTTGGATTGCTAAGTTACCAACTGGCCGTTGAGTTTTTCCTGAATGAGGGAAAGGTTTATTAGAGGTAAAGTTATTGAGTTACTAAGTA
>CAILMK010000202.1 GCA_903835275.1 uncultured bacterium
TCGTAGGTCTTGAAGACCTACGAGGTTTATATATTTATACCGGCAAACCTACAGATGAATTTAATTCCTTAACTTAATTCACACACCCTATCGCTTATTTCAACAAAGTGATTGTTCCTTTTCGGGAAACCTTGCGGCCTTTCATATCAATAGCTTCGACCATATATAGGTATACGCCTTCCTGGTAATTTTCAGCCTGCCATCCTTTCATCGATTCTCCTGAATGATAAATATCCGCCCCCCATCTATTATATATAGTCACCTGCATTTGTGAAACCCCGCAATACACCGGATTCCATTCATCATTCAAATGATCCCCGTTCGGTGTAAAAACATTCGGACAGAAAATATTCATTGGAGGATATACAATCTCATCTTCGCTCACAGTATCCATGCAGCCAAAACGATTTTGGGTAATTAAACTCACGATGAATTTCCCGGTATCCTTATAGGTATACTCACGATAGTCGCCGGAATCGACCGCTCCATCCCCGAAGGACCATTTAAATTTATTTGCATACTCATTAGTAGCCTTAAATGTTTGCAAATCCTCGCCGAGAATCAAAATTTTATTTCCATCAGTAATTTGTGAGTGCGGATTGGGGCGAACAGTTGCAATCCTGTTATCTGTATCCGAGCAGCCTGAAGAATTCATTACAATAAGATTCACATGAAACAAACCTGCACTATTATAATAATGTGAATGCTCTTCTGAAACTGACATAGTGCCATCACCAAAATCCCATTGGTAGGTTACGCCTGCACTACTAGAATCATTTATTGCACTGAGGCTTCTTTCGCACACTGTAGCAATATTAAAATTTGCAACAGGTTTAGGACGTACTTTTACATACATGGTAGCTGAATCGTCGCATCCCTTGTAGGAAGAAATAAGAACCGATACTTTTTTCATTCCTGTATCTTCCCAGTTCACATATAGATTATCACTATTCATATTTCCTGTTGTTCCCGCTCCTGATAATTTCCAGGAATATTTCCATTCATCATTTTTAGATGCGTTGTATAAATTTCCGAATATACCACAAGGCATTGTATCCCCGGTGATGGTGGCAACCGGCCTTTGTTTAACACCTATCAATACACTATCATGTCTGGAACATCCGGTGGATGAAATAATTTCACTGATAAAATATTCCGTAGTTATATTTGGAATAACCACCGGGTCTGAAAGGGAAGAAACAAAACCTGCCGGTGAGGAATTCCATTGGTAAACATGCCCTGCAATTGCAGAAGTTCCCAGTGTAATGCTATCGCCATTGCACAATGTGGCACTCGAACCCGGAACAGCTACAGGCAATGGGTTAACAAGTATGTGTACTGTATCTGTACGCACGCATCCGGTAGATACTACAGTTTGTTTTAGCACGTATGCAGAACTAACACGGGGAACAAAACTGATGGAAGAACTATCGGAAACCAGATTCCCATTATTAGTCCACTGATATGAATTATCAGCAATGGAAGCATACCCAAGATGCACGCCTTCACCATAGCAAATTGCCTGGTCAAGAATGGGCCCTGCTGCCTTTACATTATTTACTTCCACCTTTATGCTATCCGACGCAATGCAACCTGTTGCCACTATTGTTTCAGTAATATAATAAGTAGTGGTGGTGTCCGGGAAAACAATATTTTTCGCATTCGCACTTGTAAATCCTGATGGTGAGGATTTCCATTTGTAAATATATCCTGCATTAAAGGAATCACCAATGACGGCGAACTGGGTTTTACAAACCTGAGTATTTTTTCCAATTAATATTTTCGGCGACTGGTGAACAATTATAGTAAGGCTGTCCGTTTTTGAACAGGCACTACCCTTTGATTCCGTTAGGTAAAAAGTGGTCGTGGTATCAGGACTAATCTTCGGCGAAGAAGAGGTTGATGTAAACCCGGGAGGATTGCTTGTCCAGCTATAGGAACTGCTGCTGCTTGCCACCCCTCCTATTTTTATACTTGCACCATTACATATAGGCTTGCCAATGCCCGTATTTGCCACAGGTAAACTATCCACCACCACAAGCAAATCATTACTGTGACTCGTGCAACCTGCGGAATCAACGGATACATTGTATTTACCCGCATTATTAAAAGCAACGGAAGATATAACAGGATTTGCAAGCGTTGAATTAAATCCGTTTGGGCCGTTCCATGTAAAATTCCTGGTGCCCGCAGAATCCACAAATAATTTTAAGGTTCCACCAAGGCATACCGGTGCATTGCCATGAATACCCGGTGCCGTTGGTGCAGGTCTTATTTTTATTTTAAAACTATCCTGTATGGCGCATCCGGATAATCCTGTGGAAGCTGAAAGAACATAAGTAACCGGTTTCACCGCAGTGATAAGGTATGAAGAACCGGATGAACTGAATCCCGAAGGAATGCTTAACCAGGAATAGCTAACACCACCTACTGCTTTTTGCCCCAGGGTAACTTTTGCACCGAAGCAAAGAGTGGAATCAAATCCTGAAAGTCCGGAAGGCAAACCGTAAATAGTAATGTCGCTCCCGTTATCCGTCCCAATAACAATAGGGCTATTGGAAACTACCCTTATCCTGTAATGCGAACTCTTCGAAACATTATAAGGTATCTGCCCCGTGATGGTACCGGAAGAACTTGTTGCTGCATATCCTATGCTGTCAAAAGAAGAAAAATCTCCCGCGCTATCGGATAATTGTGCTGTAAAAACATTTGTGGGATTGAATGCCCCGCCAGCCGCTGCATACGGAACTTTTACAAGATCCCCCGCGCAAAAAGGTCCTGTTATATTTCCGCCGGTGATTTTACGCGGCAGACACGATTTAGCAAGACTGAATGCCCAGCCTGCATTTCCTCCCATATCCACACAATAATTTCCTGCAGTAAAGCTTGCGCCTCCCGTGGCATTGATATCTTTCAGGTAGGTTAATTCGAGACAAATAATTCCTGATTTTTTAAAGATGGTTGCCTTCATTCCCGGAACGGAAGAATGAATATTACAGAATGTACCCGGGGATCCGTTCGCAAAAATTTCAGTAACTGTTATTTTGCTTCCTCCATTAATTTCCAATATGGACCCCGGCTTGCATTGCAGGGTATCAAAAACCATATCGTTTAATAATTGCCAGGGGCCATCCACAAAACAATTGTATATTGAATCGCTTCCGCCGCTTTGAATGGAAGCATAAATACTCTTGCCACCATTTTTTAAATACAACTCTTTTATTTTCGTATAAGAAATATATCCGCTTGCGCTACTCAATATCACCTTATCAAAAGAGGACGTAGCATAGGTCTGGAAATAATTTGTTACTGTAAGAATGGAACTTCCGGATACATTACAATAGGTGTTCCATACAATGGATGTAATAAGCGATTTTCCTGCATCTATCAATTTGAATGTACTTAATCCGTAGATGTATTTTACATCAATCTGCATGTCGTTTGTGTGCAGGGTTCCATATTCGCATTCCAGGTATGTACTGACCAGGGAATCCTGCAAAGTCCAGGATCCGCTTCCGTGAAAGAAAACAAAAGTGAATGACTTACTTGCTGATGTTATTTTATTCCCTGAATTGGAAGACATGAAATACACCGCATAATTGTTATTTGTAAATGTCATTCGACTTATAAATCTGAGTGAACCATAAATGTCAATTTTATTGAGCATGGAAAAAGTTGGCGACTTGGCTGCATTTGTCCAATCCATGGAATCACAATATGCTATTGTATCCACTGTCACAGTTTGCCCTGTTTTTGAAAAAGAATTGGCATCAAAATAAACATTGTTATCCGGGCCCGGCACGCATCCTGAACCCGTTCCGCCTGAAGTTGTTGCCCAGTGAGAGCCATCACTCCAGTTTCCTGAATTTCCTACCCAGTAATATGTGGGGGAAGTACCTTTTTTAAACTTCCATCCTTTATTTCCGCCAAGGTCCGCGGAACTGCTCAA
>CAILMK010000203.1 GCA_903835275.1 uncultured bacterium
CTATCCGTGTAAGTAATATTGGAACCGACGTATTTTCCATTGATGTATTTCCTCAGTAAGCTATCATGATAATCTATCGTGAATGCAAGGCGGTACCAGGTATTTCCTGCAATTGTTCCATCATATGTCCCCTGTATTCCTACGGCTGCTCCCGGACTTATATAAATATCCGCGTCATCGCTATTGGTCGTGGAAGTTTGCAGCAGCGCGATATAATTACTGCCAAGATATGCTGAAGGAACGAGTATATCCATGATAAGCGTATAGCGTCCGTTCTCAGATCCCTTATCATCCACACTGAAATCAGGATATACAAAAAGCCCGTGTGCGGAATCCTGTTTTGGCACCAGCATCACCTTCGCATCGGTGGTATCCATTGAAGGAATTCCGAATCCTGAACAGGTATTATATCGTGGCAAATATTGCGTATCCGGATTCAGGTAATCAATAGGGCGCAATTGCGAACCCACACCTTTTCCGGAGAGGGAATTTTCAAATCTCCAGTTGCCGGTAGTAAAGGAATCCGAGGATGAAAAAGAATCCCCTGAACAAAGATATCTTGAAGCCGTCCATGCATTATCGGTTTCCACTCCATCCACATCATTGAGAAATTCATTTTTTATGATGGATAAACGGTTCTCGGTAAATGTCCATATTTTAATATTGTATTTATGGCAATATTTCACCATAGTAGACCAGTTGGAATTGTTGTATTGCTGCGAACCTATTTCCATTGAATAACAATTCAGAGCAGCACAAGCCTTGAAGTAGGATTCAATATTTACAGAGTCAGGGATCAATCCGCCGTTGTACCACACCCAGGGGCCTTTCGGAACGTATGTATGGTAATCATTCACCTGGTCGAGGGAATACAGGTCAGGCAAAATCCTGTTGGCGGAAACACCCGTTGTAGCAAGAGCGTCCTTTACCAGGTCAAACCTGTAATTATCCATATCGAGATAGAGTATGCCGTTGTATTTTTCAGCCAATATAAGCACGTCCTCAAGTGTAGGAATGGTAGTGCCCTTGAAATAATATCCTTTCCACGATCCTGCATCAAGGCTTTGTAATTCCGATAGGGTGAAATCCTCCACGGCACCGCTGCCACTGGTGGTACGGTTCAGCGCAGGTTCATCATGGAAGGAAACAAGCCGGTCATCCTTGGTGACTTTCGTATCGATCTCAATGATTTTTGAGCCTCTTTTAAAGGCTTCCTCAAGTGCAAGAACGCTGCTTTCGGGATAAATATAATCGTATCCGCGGTGCGGGATAGGGATAGTTTTGCAACTGTCAAAACGAACTGCCGGACGTATCTGCGCCAATAAGTGTGTGGCTGAAAACGCAAATACGAAGAGCAATAAAAACGGTTTTCTCATAGAGCAACGTGCTTATAATTAGTGCAAAGATAAGGGTTTAAAGGAAATTTGCAAAAAAGGGACAAGGGACAGTTTACAGTTGATATTTATCAAAAAACACAAGATATTCGGGGCTGCTTTCTGCTAACTAAAATAGAGCGTCCGCTCGTGTGTTATTGATTGTCACAGCAGTGTCTCCTGGCGGGCAGCTTGCGGATTGCAGGGACACTGCGTCAAATGCGCGGAGTCCCTGTCTGCCGATAGGCAGGCTCCCAAAACTCATCCTGGTGCTCCGAGAAACTCCGCCGGGAATGCAAAAGTAAACGCACGGAGTGCTTCCCCCTTTAGGGGTTAGGGGGTAAAAATCTCCGCAGGGAGCTGAGGTTTCACTTTAATATTCATTCCTTCCCCTATCTTTGTCTTATGAAAATGCGTTCACATATTTTTGTTCTTTTCTTAACAATAAGTTGTCATACACTTTTTGCGAGGAATTATTATATCAGTTCCAAGGGGAAGGACACTAACAATGGCTCGACAATAGCAAGTGCATGGCGCGGTACCGCGAATATTGACAAGACACATTTTGTACCCGGTGATTCCATACTTTTTGAAGGAGGAAAAACATTTTCAGGGTATATCTGGCTGCAATCTGAGGATTCTGGCAATGCCTTGCATCCGGTTGTGATTACCAGTTATGGCAGAGGCAGGGCGGCAATTGATGCGGGAAATTCATTCGGAATGTATGCACAGAATGTGGGTGGAATTGAAGTGCGTAACCTTAATTTTGTTGGCAGCGGTCCCGCGATGAATACAAAACCAGGAGTGATGTTTTATGCGGATAGCAGCGGCAATGTAAAATTCAATCATATTGTTATCACAGACGTGGATATACATGGTTTCGGCAGTACCGGACTGACGCTTGGCAGCTATGCAAAATCAACAGGGTACGAGAATGTTTTAATAGAGCGAGTGAATGTGTATGATAATAAAAATGCAGGCATCACCAGTTATTCTGAATCGTATTTATACAGGAATGCACATCGGAATATTTTGATCCGCTATTGTAATGTGTACAATAATCGTGGCGATTCCACGAATAAAACATCCCATACAGGGGATGGAATTGTGATAGGCGGAGCCACGAATGTTTTGATGGAACACAATATCGCTCATGATAACGGTGATTTATGCTTTTGCAAAACTGCCGGTCCTGCAGGAATTTGGGTGTATGAGTGTGATAGTGCCGCTATCAGATACTGCGAAGCGTATCACAATCGCCGCAGCGGTGGAGTAGACGGTGATGGATTTGATATTGATATCTTCACATCCAATTCTGTTATGGAATATAACTATTCCCACGATAATGAAGGCGTAGGTTATTTATTCACCCAATGGCAAAATGATTATACCCATAGGAATAATACAGTACGGTTTAATATTTCGCAGAATGACGGTGTGGGAATTTTATTATACGGACCTTTCCGTGATGCGCAGATTTATAACAATACCATTTATTCATCGCAGAAAAATCCGCTCTATGGTTTTCCTTCCTATCATGCTTTCTGGGCATTGAATTTTGGCTTTGCAAATAATTATTCCACGAATGTTTTTATTCGTAATAATATTTTTTATCTACATGGAACCCTGACTGCTGTGGAGATCCAGCCGAAACAGAATGCCGGTGATTCCAATGTATTCTTCCAGGGAAATGTTTTCTATAATGATTCAGGCGCTCTTTCCTATGTGCAGAATGGTAAAACGTATACTACTCTTTCTACATGGAGAAAAGCTGAAAACCAGGAAATGTTTAACGGCGATAGTACAGGCATGGAAACCGATCCGCAACTCATTGCTCCCGGCAAAGGAAAAACCATTGCCAGTACAGATTCATTGATGACATTAAAACAATATCGCCTTCATGATTCATCATCAATAATAGGAAAGGGATTGAATATGGACAGCATCCTTGGCATTTTAACTTTTATGACTGATTACTTCAGCGATTCCATCCGCCCGTCGGGACAATTTACACCCGGCGCACACGAACCACAGAAAAGTATTGTTTCAGCAGTAGAATCCACAGCTAAAAATAATTTTTCACTGAAAATATTTCCTGATCCCGCAAAAGATATTTTAAATATTGAATGCAATGAAAAAGAAATTCAATCCCTGCAAATCTATTCTTCAACAGGGAAAATTATTTATTATGGGAAAGTTTTAAATAAATCGTCAATAGATATTTCAGCATTCCCTTCAGGGATTTATTTTATCAAGATAGGGGAGAAGTATGCAGGTAAATTTGTGAAGGAGTAGAATTCTGTAGTCAGTAATAAGTATTCAGAATTCAGTAGAATGTAAAATATAAATTTGTCATTCAGTAGTCCCGCATGTGCGGGATTACCAGCGCTACAGAAAATGATTAAAAAATGTTTCCAGGTTTTACTCCTCTTCATTCTCCACTCTTTGTTCTTCCGGATTTCCAATGGTATCCACTTCCATTATGAGTTTGATCTCATCCATTTCCTTCAAGGTAACTACAAAAGTATTACTCCACCTGTCATGCCAGCCTCTGCCTCCTGAAAGGAAGGAAAATGCTTCAAAGGGAATAAGCCTGATCATTGACCTGCCAAGTATATTACTGAAATCGGGTTTTTGCCCATATTCATTTATTACTATGGTATTCGTGAAGAATTTCCCTGGTGTTTTTTGTGTCAGGCTTTCAAAAAGTGTGTAGTAAAATACACTTGCAAGGGCAGCCATAAAATATCCCCCGCTATCATCTGCATTACCCGATGCAGAGCTTAGATCACCCATTGCCACATGCCAAAAATAAAACAGTATAACATAGAGGATGATGAAGGTAATTCCATCAATCATGTTGTTTGCAAATCGCAAACCTGTACTGGCACTCTGCACATTGATGTATGTGAGATTTTCATTCTGGTCGTTTCCGGAATTCGGTGCATTCTCATCAACGATCTTATATTTTGGTTTGTCCATGTTTTTAAGTTTTGTTCCCTTTTTTAATTTTATCTGTAGCACTGGTAAGTTTCCTGCTAAATGACAACTCTTTTTTGCTAACTGCCAACTACCATTTGCCAACTGCTAAATAATTCCACGGCTCTTCAACTCAAGATATTTATTGATCGTATTTACAGTGAGGTTTTGCGGGGAGGTTAGAATGGAATAAATGCCGTTTTGTTCCAGCTCTTTTACGATCAGCCTTTTTTCGTAGGCAAGTTTTTCAGCGATGGTTTTTACATACACATCCAGAGTAGATTTTGAAGTATTGCCCAACAGTGTTTTTAGCTCCGTATTCTCGAAGAATATGATTACAAGAACGTGGTTTTTTGCCAGGTGCGCAAAGTAGGGGAGTTGCCTCCTCAGTGATGATAATGATTCAAAATTAGTGAAGAAAAGAAAGAGGCTTCGGTGGGTAACTTTCTTTTTTAAATATGCTGAAAGCACCTCGTAATTACTCTCTGAAAAATTACTTTTCTGGTTATACAGAACAGAAAGTATTTTCTGCATTTGCAAACTTTTTCTGTCCGCAGGAAGAAATGCGCCGAGCCTGTCAGAGAAAGTGATCAGTCCCGCCTTGTCCTGTTTCAGTATCGCTATATTGGAAATTACCAGTGAAGCATTGATGCTGTAATCAAGCAAACTCAATCCGTCAAAAGGCATTTTCATGGCACGACCTTTATCAATGATGCTGTATACTTGTTGTGCTTTTTCCTCCTGGTAATTATTCACCATGAAGGAATTTTTTCTTGCAGTTGCTTTCCAGTTGATGCGGCGGAATTCATCGCCCTGCACATATTCGCGGATCTGTTCAAATTCCGTACTCGCACCAATACGACGCATTTTTTTCAATCCGCCCTCTGTGATCCGCGAATGAATGGCAAGCAATTCGTACTTGCGCATTTGTATAAAGGAAGGATATACAGGCACCATCTGGTCATCAGCGAAACTATATCTGCGCCTGATGAGTGAAATTTTTCCGGAGACATACACATTGATTTTTCCGAAATGATATTCGCCTCTTTTTACAGGGCGCAATGTATATTCTATGATGGAATCGTTTTGCGGTTCTATCTTTCTTTTGTAAAAGAAATCACGTATCTGGAATTGCACCGGCAGTTCATCGATCACCATAACTTCCACAGCGAATGGCAACTGGTTGCTAATGGAAACCATGATCTTGTTTTCATCGCCGTTACTTAATTTCTCAGGGGCAATCCTGCGCGCAACAATGCCTTCATTGTTTCCGTACATGATGAATCCATCTACGATGGTAAGCGCAAATAAAATGATGAAGAGTAATTTTGCCACCGCAAAAAGCGGATAAAAGAAAAAGCTCAGTATGAAAATAAAAGCAAGCACCCCCAGCGCCTTGAAAAAGCGCGGATGAAAATAGAGTGATTTTATTATTGCTAATGCTTTGTTCACCTTATGTTTTTAATTGTTTGTAGAATCTAATCCTCTAAAGGTTTCAAAAACCTTTAGAGGATTTTTCGCGTTTCCTGTCATCCCCCTAGCCCCCTGTCAAAGGGGGAATGCCCTTCGGGCTAAAAAAATTTTGCTATAAACGTGTGATGCCTTCAGCATCATTTTATTCTTACTACTTGCTACTTATTACTTACTACTGAGTTACCTCGGTACTTCAATTCCGTCTACAATTTGTTTTACAATTTGTGCAGGTGTAACGCCTTCCATTTCGCGTTCCGGTGCAAGGATAATACGGTGCGCCAGTACCGGCAAACATACATCCTTGATGTCTTCAGGGATCACGAAACTTCTGCCGCTCATCGCTGCCAATGCTTTTGCACCCATCATGATGGCGATGGATGCACGCGGTGATGCACCAAGATAGAGCGCGTTATTATTGCGTGTTGTATTTACGATCTGTGTAATGAATCGCAATAACTTTTCTTCCACGTGCACGTGACGAACCTGCTCGCGCATTTTAATAACTTCCGCCGCAGATACCACCGCATTTACATCCTCTATATCGTGAATGCGCTTGCGTTTGCTGTGCGAGGAAAGGATATGCAATTCCTCATCAATGCTTGGATAGTCCACCACCACTTTGAAAATAAACCTGTCTAATTGCGCTTCTGGCAGGCGATACGTTCCTTCCTGGTCGATGGGGTTTTGCGTGGCAAGCACGAGGAATGGTTCCGCCATTGGGTAAGTGGTTCCGTCCACGCTGATTTGCAATTCCTCCATTACTTCAAACAATGCCGCCTGTGTTTTTGCCGGGGCGCGGTTGATCTCATCAATAAGGATCACATTGGAAAATAGCGGTCCTTTCCTGAATTCAAATTCATTTGTTTTTGAATTGTAGATGGAAGTTCCCGTTACATCCGATGGCATCAGATCCGGAGTGAATTGTATACGCGAGAACGGAACGGAAATAGTTCTTGCAAGGATTTTCGCCATCAGTGTTTTTGCAAGCCCGGGAACGCCTTCTATCAGCACATGCCCTTCCGCGAGTATGGAGGCGATGAGCAGGTTTAAAATCTTGTCCTGCCCAACAATGATCTTCGCTGCTTCCGCGCGGATCTTATCAACTGCATTCCGTATTTCCGAAAGATCGGTTGTATCAGTAAATGTTTCTTCGGTTTCCATTGTTTATGAGGTTAATTATTGTAAAATATATTTTAGTTGTTAGTTGTCTTTTCTTTCCTCTCCCCCTGACCCCTCTCCTTAAAGAGAGGGGAGTAACTCAGAGATTCGTTCAGGTTTTACTGCAAAACTGTGATGCCTACAGCATCATTTTATTCTTACTACTTACTACTCTTATTCCTTACTCCTTCTTTGCCCGCGTCAGCGGGTAAGTACGCGTTTGTAAAATTCATCCATTTGTTTATTCAGTTGCAAAAGATCTTTTTCGTCAATAGATTCCAAAGAACGCACCCTGCTTATATTGACGAATAGTGCAGCAGTATCGTCTTCGGTCATTCCTGTTTTATCCCTGAAGCGTTTGTAAAATTCTGCGTCAAGGGTATCGGTACGCAAATATAATTTAGTCCGAAGATAATCGTAAAAATAATTGATCTTCTTTTCCGCAAGGTTCTTGTGGTCAAATCTTTCATAGTACAGCCTGCCCATGGTATCGGCAAATTCCAGTGTGGTATTTTTGTACGGATCCATGATTGCGATGAGCCTTTGCTTGCGTTTGCCTTCAAAGAAAATGTAGATCAGCAATCCGCAAACGAGAATTAAAAACGCCCAGCGCAAAGGAGGATTCTTGAATATATACCCGAGCGTGGAATCGTTGTGGAATCCATATTTCCCATGATAATTATAATAATCGTTCCAGAAAATTTTCCGTTGAGGAAGATAGGAAAGACAATAGAAAGGATATTGCCTTGTTGTTTTATCAACGATGTAATAATTGGTAAATGCCATAGGGCAGGAGCTAAGTAAAAATTCCCCCTTGCCAAATTTTACACGGATAAAATTTACAGCGGTATCATTGACATTCCCGAGTACTCTGGTACGCGCCGTATCAAAATTTGAAAAATATTTATCTACGTAATTATTTTTGTAAGGAAAGTTTTTATCAGGAAAAACATGACGGTTTACGAAGGAAAGATTCCTGAATCCGGTATCTGCATTTATTCTGTAATTATCATTCACTCCAAGTTTTAAAGTATCGGCTAAGGCACCGGAAAATTCATTCGATGCAATAAAAATACTGTTCCCACCTGCAGCAAGCCTGAGTAATTCCTGCACATCATATTTGTCAGATTCGAAATTATCGCAGAAAATAATGATATTGCTATTCTTGTATTTTTCGCTATCGTGGGAATTGGAAAGTATGTACGTGGACGAATTCAGGTCTTCAATTTCCTGTCCGGGAAAAGATTTTTTCAGCAGTTCGTGCGTCAGATAAGTGCCGTACGGGATCTTGTCATTCGGATTCAGCGTAAAATCCCAGTTCGTAGGTTTCTCTCCTGTATTCACCCAGAGAATGACCAGCACCAACGGGATCAAAAAGCCGAGTATGTAGGGAAGGGATCTTTTCATGCCCCGGCTTTAGTATTAAAATTAAAAAATTCTTTTTCAGCCATTCGGAAGCTGTCTTCACTCACCGGTAATTCCCCGTACCAGGCATAATTGAATATTCCTGTGATACGAACAAAATCAGGATAGATCGGAGTTTTCCTCATGGAATCCGCATACTCACGATTTGTTTTTTGCGGTGCCCATGAAATTTTTCCTGCGGCATCCAGCGTTTTCAAGGTCTTGAGATAATACAGGCGGATGGCGTAGCGGTATCTTCCGAGTGCAATATTTTCGGCGATCAGTTTATCAAAATCAAGCGTGTGGACGTTCTCCTCAATATCCTCCACCTGCATGAGTTTCTGAGGACCGCGCATCAATTTGAATACATCCTTGCGAATGAGTATGACTATAACGAATACTGCAAGAAGAAAAATCAGGCAGTACCATACCCATGAACTGACGCCGAATACTTTTCCAATTCCTCTTCCCAGAAACTTAAACAGCCAGAGCAGAAACCTGTCCCATAAGGATATTCCCTTTGGCTTGTAGTTTTTATAATGAAACGCATTATCGCCATCTATGATGGTATCAATGGCGCTATTGGACGGAAGATGCGTCTTGAAGGTTGAATCGTCGTTTTTAACTTTATAGTTTACGAATGTTTCCGTTATTGAACTGTCTTTTGAAAACACGTGATATGCCTTCCCCTGTGTGAAACACAGGCAGCACACCAAAAGCACGAGGACAATTTTAATTTTTTGATTCATCAATAACGTGACTTTCATTATAGCCACTTTTGCCAATATCATCAATGCGGCGGTTGGCTCCGGTATGTTCTTTCCGTTCGGTAATATTAAAATAATGCATGCATATTCCAGTGATAAATATAAGCCATCCACATTCTTTGAAAAGGGAAAAAATAAATTTCGCAATAACAGGTGTTCTGTGCATCCATACAAATGTTTCTGCTGCAGAGGTTGCGAGATAAAACAAAATGCCAATAGTGGAAAGGATAATGACCACTGCAAAAGTAGCCCAAGAAGAATCACAAGCAAGACTTTCACCTAGAGCTGGAATAAAACTAAAAGA
>CAILMK010000204.1 GCA_903835275.1 uncultured bacterium
CTATGAAACGTTTAACAATGATACTTTAGAACTGAGAAATTCACGATTTTTTCTTTACAAAAAATATAATACTCCATTTCGAAAAGTCAAATAGTTTCAAACCCTTCTAACCCTTTATCTCTTGCACTGGCAAGTTCCTTCCCGGATGACAAAGAAGTATATTTGGCTTGGAAGAGTTTCAAATAGGCAATTCGCAACATTTATCTCATGACCGAAATCCACAATCCGAAATCCGCAATCCATCTTAATTCACCACAGCCGTGCTGCAGATAATGTCACTCATTTCAGTATCTTTGGGATTATAGCGAATCTTTGTCGACTTATACTGAAACTTTGTTATTTCCAGGCTTTGTATCTTGTGGATGCTATATAATTTCCAGCCTTCTTTATGTCCGGCATGTTTTTGTTTCACCGAAGGGACAAACCACGCTTTTAAGGTCAGTTCATTGCTGACTTTAAGGGTACCTATAAGATAAGGATCTACCGTGCGATAATCCTTGAATTTACCATTGCTATCCTCATAGTAAAACTTAATAATGGTCTTATTAATAACGGCTTCTTTGAGGGTTTCCAGTATTGCTTCACTAAAATGCATGGTATCTTCTTATAGGAGTTGGCAAAGGTATGATGATTTTTCGGGGCTTTTACCTGTTCTCAGTTTAAAGGTGAAGGGACAGGAGTTCAAAAATCACGCTGATTTGGATATATTTATCCAAATCCTAAGAGCCTGGGATTTATAATCCCATTTTCCACCGCTGACATCATTATCGCTAATTTTTTTTGTCACTGGCAAGTTCTACCGATATTCGCCACCCTATCCCGAAATTCGCGGCTGGAGCCGCGTAAATAATCATCACGAGGCCGGAGCCTCGCGATAGCCGTCTTTACACTTTATTAGCCCGCTTTCATCGTTTAACTCCCCCTTTTCGTCGAAGAAAAAAACCATTATCCATTTCCTGTTTTAATTTTGAATCACACTACACTGAATGACTCTTTCACCACACATACTCTCAAGCAATGGCTTGTTTCATCCGGTAATGAAAGCCAACTGGATGATTACCAAATACAGTAGCAATCTAACCTGCTGTTTATCCGATTTAAAATTTACGCATCCTGAAAATATTAAGCGCAGGGATATTTTATTCAAAGACGTACAATGTCCTTATATATACAGCGTTAAAAATTAAGTGTGTTTTGTTTGTGATCGATGGATTGCACAAAATGAAAAGCCTCATGATGGAACATGAGGCTTTTTCATTTTTAAATTTTTGCTTTCTTTTAAATCTTTTGCTTCGGTCTGACTGTGATATTCCGCCGCTTGCTTATCCAAACAGGCTCAATTCCTTGTTTATGCGCACTCCGGCACAAACACCATGATTAGTATCTCCGATAATGATGGATTCGGACTTTTTATCGCCGATCCTGATGACCTTAATTGAATCAAGCACTTCTTCCAATGCATTCTGAAGCATTAGATACCTTCTGGCAAGGGCTTTTTCCGCCAGGCCGTATTCCGGAAGCATAGCAGTAACGGGTGCCAGAAAATGCCTGAGCGACATCATTTCCACTGCTGTATTTGCTGCAGTATAACCCGCCCAAGTCAATACATTTTCAATGCCCGGATTACCGTATAATGCAGGATCATAAAGAAATGCATTGAAATAGTGTTTTACATCACCGCCAGGAAGAAGACCCTGGCACGCCTCTTCTATCTTCTGAATCTCTTGAGGCTTTTCGCTGATCTGTTCCATAAAGTTTGAGTATTGGTTAACAATGCAAGCTAAGCGTTTTCCTCATTCGTTGTCCTCAAATCATGTTATGTAATTGTTAAGTTTTCCTGAATTTATATCTATAAAGCACGCACAACTATATAGTAGCATTCATCAAATTATACTACTTTTGCGGAACATTCATAAAAAACGAAGTTTAAACGATGAAGTCCAAATCAATTCTCATTCTGCTTGTCGGCCTTATAGCAACTGCATCTATATTTGCCCAGGACAAGAGCCCAGCATTATTTACAATTGGCAATGAGCCGGTTAGCGTTAAGGAGTTCAAATACATTTACGAAAAGAACAACTCCGGTGAAAAGAAATTATACTCGGAAAAGAGCCTTCGGGATTATCTTGACCTATATATCAATTTCAAACTGAAGGTTAAGGCTGCAAAAGCTGCCGGAATGGATACCTCTGCTAAATTCACCAAGGAATTTAAGAACTACCGCAGTCAGTTAGCAGCTCCTTATCTTACTGATAAACAAGTTACCCAGAAGCTGATTGATGAAGCTTACGAACGCCTGAAAATTGAAGTTCGCGTAAGCCATATCCTTATTACGGTTTCCCCGGATGCTTCACCTAAGGATACCCTTGCCGCTTATAACAAGGCTATGGAAGCGAGGGCTAAATTGCTTAAAAATGAAGATTTTGCAAAAGTGGCCAAGGAATATTCCAAGGATCCATCTGCACAATACAATAACGGCGACCTTGGTTATTTTACCGCTTTCCAAATGATCTATCCTTTTGAATCAGCAGCATATAACCTGAAGAAGAATGGCGATATCACCATGCCAATCCGTACCCGCTTTGGTTATCACATTATAAAGCTGACTGATAAGAGACCTTATCGCGGTGAGGTAAAGGTTAGGCATATCCTCATTAACAATAATGATAAATATACCACTGTAGAACAACAGAATGCCAAGAACAAGATCGATACAGTTTACTCACTTTTGAAAAAAGGCGAAAGCTTTGAATCCCTTGCAAAAAAGTATTCCGATCACCAGCAAAGCAAGGATAATGGCGGAGAACTTCAATGGTTCAATAGCTTTGCCTCTTATCCTGAAGAATTCAAGGATGCTGCATTCAGCCTGAAGAACAAGGGCGATTATTCCAAGCCGCTAAAAACGACTTTTGGTTGGCATATCGTACAATTGATCGATACAAAAGGACTCCAAACCAAAAAGGAAATGGAGGAATATATCAAGCAAAAAATTAGCAGGGATAGCCGTTCCGAAGCAAGCCGTGAAGCAGCTATAGAACGTTTCAAGAAAGAAGATAAATTCAAAGAGGAAAAGAAAAACCTCGATGCTTTCACGAAGATGACGGATACCATGCTATTGCACGGAAAATGGAAGATGAATGCAAGTGCCGATATGAGCAAGACTTTATTCAAGCTTAATGACAAGGCGTATACCCAGAAGGATTTTGCAGTATGGCTGGAAAAGAACCAGTCAGCCAAGCGTTTCTCCTCTTTGGATTATGCGGTTCACCAATATTACAAGGATTATGTAAACCATACGGTTATCAGCTATGAAGATGACATGCTGGAGAAAAAATATGAGGAGTTCAAGAATGTAGTAAACGAATACAGGGAAGGCATATTACTTTTTGAGATCACTGATAAACTGGTGTGGAGCAAAGCTATGCAGGATAGTGCCGGACTTGAAAAATTCTTCGATGCGCATAAAGACAAATACGTTTGGAAAGATCGCGCTGAAGCACAAATATTTGATCTGAAAGACGAAGCTGCTGTAAAAGAAGCGAAGAAATTGCTTGCTGAGAAAGGCAAAACCGCCACAGAAGTAAATTCTGAACTGAATAAGATCAACCCACTTAATTCCAACCTGAAAGAAGGCACTTTTGAAAAAGGTGAAGTTCCACAGTTGGATCTGGCTAAATGGCAGGTGGGGATGCAGGATATTGGCAAACAAGGCGACAGGTATTACCTGATCAATATTGTAAGCCTCAAACCTGCCGGAACCAAAAAACTAAGCGAAGTACGCGGACTTGCCATTTCTGATTACCAGGACTATCTTGAAAAAGAATGGTTGAAGGAATTACGCGGCAAGTATGAAGTTAAAATTGCTGATAGCGAACTCAACAAGTTAATTCAAAAATAAAAACAGGAATGCCTTTTGCAACAAGCTATAAAACATCCATTTTATAATGTGCAGGGCATCACTGGTGGTTTTCGTGGTTCTTATGGGATTGACTTCCTGCAATAATTCGGGCAAGAGAGGTGCTCCCGTTGCCAAGGTTAACGGCGAGTACCTTTATGAAAAGGATCTTGCAGACGTAATACCCCGGGGACTTAAAAAAGAGGACAGCACCTTTTTCAGACAGAATTTTATCACCACCTGGATCAAGGAAGAACTGATGTTTTCTGAAGCAGAAAGTACGCTGGGCAAAAAAGAGAAAAACAAGGAAAAGGAGTTGCACGATTACTATCGCAGCCTTTTGCGCCAGGAATACCTAAAGAGCCAGTTGAATAAAAAGCTTGATAGAAATGTAACCGAACAGGAGATAGAAGCGTATTACACGGAGAACAGGAAAAATTTTGAACTCAAACGCAATATCATCAGGTTTGTATATTTGAAAACACGGATAGATGCTCCCAATCGTTCAGCAGCGAAGGAATGGATTCGTACACTGGATAAGAAAGGCATGGAAAACCTGAAGGATTACGCGGCAAAATATGCCCTCAATTACAACCTGGATACAACATCCTGGTTTTTCTTTGATGACATCATGAAGGAGATTCCCCTGAAAGAAAGTTACGAACCTGAATCATTCATCAAGAACAACAGCTACGTGGAACTACGGGATCAATCCTATCTGTACATTATGAACGTTATAGATAACCGGATAAAAGATGGGATATCACCATTGGATCTGGTGAGGCCGAAGATAAAAAATATTATACTCAACATACGAAAAGTAACGGCGATCCAGAAACTGGAAGATACGATTTACCGGAAAGCAGCCGCCGGAAAACAATTTGAGGTTTATACACAATGAAATATAAAATAATTTTATTCTCTTTACTCCTTTGCCTTGTTGCAACAACGCGGAGCAATGCGCAAAAAGTAATTGATGAAGTAGTGGCAGTAGTGGGCGATGAGATGATCATGCGTTCTGAAATAGAAGCGCAGCTTCAACAGATGAGGGACCTCAAACTGGAAGAAAGGGCAAATGCCAAATGTATCATCCTTGAGCAGGTGATGCAGCGTAAACTTCTTCTTGCCCGTGCAAAGGCGGATAGCTTGAAAGTAACCGATGACCAGGTAGAAAGCGAACTGAGCCGAAGGATCGATTATTTCGTCAACCAGCCCGGAGTAGGAAGCGTTGAAAAACTGGAGCAATATTACAGCAAGAGCATCGCTGAAATAAAAAATGAATTAAGGCGTTCCATCAAGGAACAGCTTCTTGCGGACCAAATGCAGAATAAAGTATTAGGCTCCGCTGATGTAACTCCTGCGGAAGTGCGCAAATATTTTAACGGATTGCCAAAGGATAGCCTTCCCTATTATAGTACTGAAGTTGAAGTCGGGCAGATTGTGATTTACCCCAAAATTGGCAAGGAAGAACGCCTGGCTACTATAGAGCAGTTGAAAGAGATCAGGCAGGATATTTTGAACGGAGCCAAGTTTGCAAACAAGGCAATTGTTTTTTCCAAGGATAACGGATCAGCCTTAAAAGGCGGTGATCTTGGCATGACCCGCGCAGATAATTACGTTCCTGAATTTGCTTCCGCATGTCTGCGTTTAAAGAAGGATTCCCTCTCTCCTATTATAGAAACAAAATACGGTTTTCACCTGATACAAATGATAGAACGCAAAGGTGAAATGGTACACGTACGCCACATCCTTTTGAAACCTGAAGTAAGTGATTTCCAAAAAGGCAAAGCGAATGAATACCTTGATAGCCTAAGGGGGAAATTAATCACCGGTGATATTTCAATAAAGGATGCTATTGCAAAAAACTCCGAAGGGCAGGATAGTAAAAATGCCGAAGGATTGATGATGGATCCAAAAACAAATTCCAGTAAAATCCCTGTTGATGAACTGGACGCCGGGACATTTTTTATCGTTGATAAATTAAAGGTGGGAGAATTTTCAACCGTGATTCCTTATGAAACCGCTGACGGTCGCGCTGCTTTCAGGATACTTTATTTGAAGTCAAAAACAGAGCCGCACAGGGCTAATCTGAAAGACGATTATCCAAAATTAAGGCAGATTGCTCTGGAATCTAAAAAAATGGAAAAAGTACAGCTGTGGCTGAAGAAATATATTCCCCTCACTTATATTCGTGTGGACGAAAAATATCAAAAGTGTGACGGAGTGGCAAAGTTTTTGACGAAATAAAACTATACATTAAAAACATGACTCAATACAATTCCGACGTAGAAGCCATTGACGCGCTCTCTAAAAAATATAACGAACTGCTCCGTGAGATCCAAAAGGTAATCATCGGGCAGGATGAAATTGTCAACAAGGTGCTTATTTCTATTTTCAGTCGCGGGCATTGCCTGCTTATTGGCGTACCCGGACTTGCAAAAACCTTGCTTGTGCAAACCATTGCTTCTGCACTGGATTTGAAATTTAACCGTATACAGTTCACTCCGGATTTGATGCCTTCGGATATTACCGGATCAGAAATACTGGATGAGAAAAAGGAATTCCGTTTTTTACGCGGACCTGTTTTCGCGAATGTGATCCTTGCAGATGAAATAAACCGTACTCCTCCTAAAACACAGGCAGCCCTCCTGGAAGCCATGCAGGAAAAAAGCGTTACCGTTGGCGGTACCCTGCACCGTTTAGAAGAACCTTTCTTTGTACTTGCTACGCAGAATCCCATAGAGCAGGAAGGAACCTATCCCCTGCCGGAAGCACAGCTTGACCGCTTTATGATGAATGTGGTTTTGGATTATCCGAAATACGAAGATGAATTAAAGATCGTAAAAAGCACTACATCTGATGCAAATCCGCAGGTAAATAAAATGCTTTCCGCTGACGAGATCATTTATTTCCAACACCTCGTTCGTAAGGTTCCTGTAGCGGATAACGTATTGGAATACGCCGTGAAACTTGCCACCAAAACACGCCCTGCCTCTGATATGGCTCCGCAAATTATCAAGGATTATATTGAATGGGGTGCAGGTCCGCGCGCATCACAATTCCTGACCGTAGGAGCAAAATGCCACGCAGCACTCCGCGGAAAATATTCTCCGGACATCGAGGATGTACAAGCCATCGCCGCTTCTGTATTGCGCCACCGCATGGTGAAAAACTACAAGGCCGAAGCAGATGGAGTAAGTTTGGATGATATCATCAAGAAGCTACTTTAGGAAATCTGAAATTCTAATATCTATCCGCCGCGGCGGACTAAACAAACAAGAAAGGCTGCAATTATGCAGCCTTTCTTGTTTTTGCTCGCTTGTTCGCGCCAAGTGTTCCGCAGGATCACTTGGTGTGTACAGAATCAGGCGGTCTCTGACCGCTAAGCCGTAAGGCTTGCCCATCTTGTTGGCCTACCCAAGTGATTAATAATCCTTCGGATTATAGCGGTCGGAGACCGCCTGATTGTTAACACACCGGAGCGCTTTGCTAACTCCGGCGCGAGCGGGGGCTGCCTGTCCCGAATATTTGGGAGTCTTTGACCGCTAAGCCGTAAGGCTCGCGTGATAAATGGACTTTGTTTACTTACAAAAATGGCATACATGCTTCCCTTCTTTCAAAGCCTCTTCTTGGGATTCAGTAACCACTTTATGATTACATTTTTTCAATGCAAAACAAGTTTGTTTAACATGAAAAGTAGTTGAACTTCCATTTTCACAGATATAAACTTTATCAGAACTGGAATTGCACGAAAGAAAAAGAAAAAGAGCAAAACCCAGAATAACACGTTTCATAATTTTTGGTTTTATTCTAATTTTTACTCACTATTGAATACCAGCAGCAATGCATGTCCAGAAATAAGTATTAGTTGAAAATTTTCAAAATTGCTATTCTGGGATTATCAATTAAATACTCAACAGTGTAAACATCGCCTTCATGATATACCTGGCCATCGGTATATGGCTGGAATTTTTTCATTTTTTTACTTCCCACTTCATATTCAAAACGAACAGTCCTACTATCAACCTGCACAATGGCACCTTGTGTTTTACACGTTCTATCTTCAGGTTTAAAAAAAGGCTGCTGGTAAATAACTGTACTTGTTGCTGGATCATTTGTATCAAACTTTACCTTGAACCGCTGACCTACTTGGACATCATCAGAATAACTAAATTCTCTCCTCTCATATCGTTTACCATTATAATAATACTCAACAATAGCATAGCTACCTTTCAAAGAACCAGTTTGAATAACGACTCCATCGGCTACTCCCTCATGTTTATTTATCTGTTCTTCTTTTTTATGATCTTGAAAAACACCTATCTGAGCTATTAGAAAGAAAACGCCAAATAGAACACAGCAAATACAAATAAACCAG
>CAILMK010000205.1 GCA_903835275.1 uncultured bacterium
ATATAAAAATTTAGAAATTCCCAAAACATATAGAATAAAAAAGCGGGCTTTGTATTAAACAAAGCCCGCTTTTTTATATTTGAGATATGAAAAATTACTGAACTACAGTAAATTTCTTGGTTTGTGTATAACCGTTTGTTGTGAAAGTGTAGAAATAAACACCAGGCTTCATTCCTTCAGTATTGATGCTTACATTGTGGCTGCCGGTAGTATAGTTGCCGGATGCAGCAGTCATAACATTTCTTCCAAGTATGTCAAGAATCTGAATGCTGATATTTCCCGGCTTGCCAATCGCAAACTGGATATTAGCAATTCCGTTGGAAGGATTTGGATAAATATCACCCAGACCATATCCGTCTTTCATAGTGTTGTTGATTCCTGTCCCTGTGCTGCCGGTTACGTGATACAATGCACGAGGATAAAGAGCTGTATTTCCACCAGCACCAAATCCGGTTGCAGCAATATATTTGGAGGAAAGGGTAGGGCTTTGAAACCATGTGGCAAGATACCTTTGCTGTTGATTAACCACAAGACCATTGTTTGGACGTAAAGGCCTGTTTTGAGTTGCATTAAGGTCTTCATCAATTAACAACCTCAAAGTATTAAATTTCTTCAACGGTTTTTTCGCACTTGTATCAGCAGCAAGAAAGTCAGCAATGGTATCGTTTGTTGCATAAGAATTACCAGGCTTAAATGTCACGGTAGTTGCAGTAAATTCTCCAGGATTGCAAGTAAAGCCAAGCTCTCTTTTCAATACAGCGAACACCGCGGTGGAAGTATCTGATTTCCTGAGAGGAATTTTAATGGTCATATCCATATTCTGGGCAATACCATGTTTAATATCAAAATCAACTGTTCCTATGCGTTGAATTACCTGGTGTGAAGTAGGATCTGTAAACACAAAACCATTTGCAGGAGCAATTTTTGTAGCTTGAAAAACAATTGTGTCAACAACGCTGGTATCAGTTTTTCTGCTATATGTATAAAGATATTCTACAGAATCAACTGTATATGATTTACCGGCAGCAAGCGCATCATTTGCATCTCCGTCATTAGAGAAAATAGAGTCAGTTGCATCAAAACTGGTACCCCATGAACACCAGTTGGAATATTGCGGATTCGCAGCGGAAGTAGTGGCATTGATATAAATAATCTTAACAAATGTATCTGGCCAGGTAATTGCTGAAAACACGTTCTTATTCACATCAAAACCTCCGTTAGCCTGAGCAATCGCGAAAGAACCAACAAAATCATACCAGTCACTCACCGGATAATATTTGTTCATTCCCAATTCAGACTTACTTTCGGATTTCAAATTAGGAAAGTGAGCCAATTTTTGACCGGTATAGCCCGGTGAAAATGGATTATTGGATGGAAGGTTAATAGAATTCTCAACTCTTTGTGCAAAAAGGCTGCATCCGAAGCCGAGCATCATCAAGATCATTGTAAACTTTTTCATGTCCGTTATTTACTTTATTTAAGCTACAAATTTATAAATAATTTGTCAGATAGTAGCTAAAACCCATGGGACAATTTATTTTGAATATCGGTACGGGAAAACACTTAAAAAACACTTAAACTAATTGTCTTTCAATCCAATACCCATCATCCTGAATGATGTTTATCAGTTCATTCAGGGCATTTTTGCTTTCAATATTTCGTTTTACAACGTCTTTCCCCCTGTATAGTGTGATTTTTCCCGGTCCGGTGCCCACATATCCATAATCGGCATCTGCCATTTCACCGGGTCCGTTTACAATACATCCCATGATGGCAATTTTGACACCTTTCAAATGATCGGTCTTGGCACGGATCATTGCGGTAGTTTCCTGCAAATCAAAGAGTGTACGTCCGCAGGAAGGACAAGAAATGTATTCTGTTTTGGAAATTCTTGTGCGGCTTGCCTGGAGGATATTGAAAGAAGTGCGGTTGATCAGCCTCGCTGTTCTTACATCCGCGCCGATTTCAGCGGGAACAGCATAATTGAGCCAGATGCCATTGCCAATGCCGGCAGCCAATACGCCGCCCAAGTCCGTTGAGCTATATAAAATGAATGATTCTTCGTCTATTCCGGCATATCCGCCGCGGAGCAGGACCGGGTTTTTAATGTTTTTTTCCTGCAAAAGCCTATAAAATCCTGTGAGCGCTGAAAGAGGATGATCCGAGTTGCTCTTCAATATAATAATGGCTGAAGGATCAGTTTTTATTTTGTTCAGGACTTCTTCCGAAAATGCTTCCGGATGTATTTCTATAAAATGCGGCGAAGGTATTGTTTCAGAAGCCAGATACTCTTCACTTTTTAAGTGCGGATAGTTATTAGTTTTATCCTCAATCTTTTCCCAGGCAGAAAAATCGTAAATTCCCTTAGTGCCGTTGGGAAGCATAAAACCAGGCTCCCTGCTTCCAAAATAAATAAAGTCTGCGCCCTGTTCCCCCATATTCCATTTATCGGTAATGGCATCGTAATGAAAATCAATGGCTTTCATCGTTAATTCATTGATATGCTCAAATGCACTGAAGTCGGCAATGACGCGGGGTACATTATGTCCACCTATATTTTGAATTTCCAGACTTTCATGCCTGTTATAAACAAGGGTATTTATTTTTTCATTCGTTGTTCTGTATTCTATATTCTTTCCTTCATAGCGCGACACCAGTTTTTTCGCCACCGGGATTTCATACTCCGGTTCTTCTGTGAGGGAAACCCTTATGGTATCGCCCAAACCTTCTTCCAGCAAAGTGCCAATCCCCATCGCGGATTTTACGCGGCCTTCTTCATTTTCACCTGCTTCAGTAACTCCAAGATGCAGAGGATAATTCATTCCCTCCAAATCCATTTGTTTCACTAAAAGCCTGTATGCCTGTATCATCACAATAGGGTTGGATGATTTCATGGAAAGGACTATATCGTGGTAATTCAGTCCACCACAGATTCTAAGGAATTCCATCGCGGATTCCACCATTCCTTCGGGCGAATCCCCGTAACGGTTCATAATGCGGTCTGAAAGCGAACCGTGATTGGTGCCTATGCGCATGGCAGTGCCGTATTCCTTGCAGATTTTCACCAATGGTTCAAATCTTTTGCGGATGCGCTCCAATTCCGCCTCGTATTCGGAATCAGTATATTCCTTTACTTCAAATTTCTTTTTATCAACGTAGTTCCCCGGATTTACGCGGACTTTCTCTACGATCTTCGCGGCCAGTTCCGCGGCATTCGGCGTAAAGTGTATATCTGCTATAAGGGGCGTGTTATATCCGCGCGCCTTGAGTTCTTTTTTGATATTCTCCAGATTCTGCGCCTCATTCATGGAAGGCGCCGTAATGCGCACATACTCGCAACCTGCCTCTATCATCCGGATGCTTTGGGCAACAGTTTTCTCCGTATCCATGGTATCAGTGGTAGTCATTGATTGCACCCGAATAGGGTAGGTGCCGCCAAGAGGCACATCGCCGATATTGACAACCCGGCTCAAACGCCTGCTATATGGAGGGATAATAAGGCTCATTAGAATACAAAGGTAGGGAATTTACGATTTACGATTTTTGATTTGGGTGCAGTTTAGTCAAAACATGCCATTTCTTAAAGAAATGGCATGTTTAAAAGGTGTCA
>CAILMK010000206.1 GCA_903835275.1 uncultured bacterium
ACATTCCATAGCTCTGCCATCCGTTGATGATCCAAGGCTCTATTTTCAAATTATTAGTTACGAAAATCTGAGTACGGATACCATTAAAAAACCACGGGGTATTATCAGAAGTATAAGATGCCTGGTATTCCCAGTTTTCAACCTGATAGTATGAATTCAAGCCTATATAGGACATGAACATCCCGCAATCAACGTTGATACCATGTAATGCATTGAAGTGATACCCTCCATAAGCTTCGCTGATATAGCGGTACACATCCGCAAGGTCATATTGCCCCCTGAAAGGACTGAAATCATTACGCGGAACTATCGTGGAGCGGGTACCGAATTGTGTCATTATTCTGCCACGCGCACCTTCATAATTAAAGTCACCTCCAAAGGCGGCAACAGAAACTTCCATTTCGTTATTCCGGGCAAGTGCCGTTGATCCCACGACTGTATGATCAATAGGATTGGCGAAGGAATATGTTGCATTAGCATCTACCATAACACTTCCAGTAAAATATTTAGTTTGTATCACTGCAGAATCCCGACGGTCACTACCATTTTGCCAGGCTTGGTCTACCCCCTCAAAAGGAATTTGCGACATCACCGGTTTGTCCTGTGCAGGTTTATCCTGCGCACCGGCATATTGGCATCCGGCAATTGATAAAAAGAGTAATAAGTACTTTCTCATAAAAAAAGGTTTGTAAGATTATAAAATTTTAAATTCGTATTTGGTCTGGTCAAATTATTTCATTTCATCAAGTGCAAGGTTCAATTTAAGGACATTCACTTTTTCCGGCCCCATTATTCCCCATAGCGGTTTTTGTGTATTCTTATCAACTAGCTCCTTCACTTTTTCTTCAGAAAAGTGTCTTGCGTTTGCAACCCTTTTAACCTGAACTAATGCTCCTTCAGGAGAAATATCAGGATCTAATCCGCTACCGGAGGCTGTAACCAGTTCCGAAGGTATGTCAGATTTTTGAATTCCGGGATTGTGTTTCAAAAAAGTATCAATCCGGGCCTGAACATCCTTTAAATAATCAGGGTTTGAAGTGGCTTTATTGGAGCCCGCGGAACCCGATGCATTATAATTCACAGCGGACGGTCTTGACCAGAAATATTTGTCATCTGTAAATTTCTGTCCTATGTTTTCAAATCCTATCACTTTTCCATTTTTTTCAATAGTGACACCATCTCCATGACCGGGTGCCAATTTCCCGATCAGAAAAACTGAAAGGGGGTATAATCCGCCAAATAGTACTATCAGTACCAGTGTCAGGCGCAGCGAAGGTAATAAATAATTTTTCATGTTGTATTATTATATAAAATAACTAACTAAAATGTCTATAAGTTTAATGCCGATAAAAGGTACAATTACACCGCCGATGCCATAAATCAGCAGGTTACGGCGCAAAAGGCGGGTTGCCCCGATTGGTTTGTATTCCACCCCGCGGAGCGCTAATGGTATCAAAAGCGGAATAATGATCGCGTTGAAAATAACCGCTGAAAGTATCGCTGATTCAGGGCTGTGCAAATTCATTACATTCAATCCCTGCAAAGTTGGAATGGAAGTAATAAAAAGTGCAGGCACAATGGCAAAATATTTTGCCACATCATTTGCAATGGAAAATGTTGTCAAAGTCCCCCTTGTAATCAGGAGCTGTTTTCCTATTTCCACAATTTCTATAAGCTTCGTAGGGTCATTATCCAGATCCACCATGTTTCCAGCCTCCTTGGCTGCCTGTGTGCCGCTATTCATAGCAACTCCTACGTCAGCCTGCGCAAGCGCAGGAGCATCGTTTGTACCGTCCCCCATCATGGCTACCAGCTTTCCGCTTTGTTGTTCCTTGCGAATATAATTCATTTTATCTTCAGGAGTAGCCTCAGCAATAAAATCATCCACTCCGGCTTTTGCAGCAATAAATTTTGCTGTCAGGGGATTATCACCCGTCACCATAACCGTTTTCACACCCATTTTACGGAGGCGATCAAAGCGTTCCGCGATGCCATCCTTAATAATATCCTGAAGTTCAATAACACCGAGTGCGTTGCCATTTTCTTCAAGTACAAGAGGAGTACCGCCGTTGCTTGCAATCTTCCTTACCTGTTCTTCTACATCACCAGGCATTGTATTCCCTGCCTGTTCTATCTTTTTGCGCATTGAATCAAAGGCGCCCTTCCTGAGCTTTACTCCATTCGGCATATCTACTCCGCTGGCACGGGTTTCAGCAGTAAACTTGATAAAAGTAACATTATCCATTTCATCGGGAAGAATAGAACCTTTCAATTCCTTTCCCAGCTCAACGATTGATTTTCCTTCAGGTGTTTCATCAGCCATGGAGCTTAACATTGCCTTTCTGATAAAATCCATTTGAGCAACTCCAAGGGTCGGATAAAATGCAGTTGCCTTTCTATTCCCTATGGTTATGGTACCGGTTTTATCAAGGAGTAAAGTATCAATATCCCCGGCTGTTTCTACCGCCTTACCGCTTTTGGTAATAACATTGGCACGCAATGCCCTGTCCATTCCGGCTATTCCAATGGCAGAAAGCAATCCGCCGATAGTAGTTGGAATCAAGCATACAAAAAGGGAAATTATAGCTGCAATAGTAAGCTTGGTCCCGGCATAAATTGCAAAAGGAACCAATGTAATGCATACAATAATAAACACCAGAGTAAATCCTGCAAGCAGAATGGTGAGCGCAATTTCATTCGGGGTTTTTTGACGGCTGGCGCCTTCCACCAATGCAATCATTTTATCAAGGAAGGATTCTCCTGCTTCAGTGGTAACCTTAACAACGATCCTGTCGGAAAGGACTTTTGTGCCTCCTGTTACACTGGATTTATCCCCGCCTGACTCCCGTATTACGGGAGCTGACTCACCGGTGATGGCAGATTCATCTATGGATGCAAGGCCTTCAATTATTTCTCCGTCCATCGGAATGATATCACCTGCATCACAAACGAAAACATCTCCTTTTTTAAGTTCGGAGGAACTTACCACCTTTATTTCATTGGTATACATTTCACCGATTGGAAATACTTTCTTTGCAGGGGTATCCTGTCTTGTCTTACGCAGTGAATCCGCCTGTGCTTTTCCACGTGCCTCTGCAATAGCTTCTGCGAAATTTGCGAATAACAAGGTGAGGAAAAGTATGGTAAAAATAGCAATATTATATCCAAGGCTTCCCTGTGTTTTATCATGGGTTATAGCAATGAAAAGGGTAACAATCAGCATCACAAATGTGCCAATTTCCACGGTGAACATCACCGGGTTCTTTATCATCAGCCTTGGATTCAGCTTTTCGAAAGATTTTCCAAGGGCGGATAGCACTTGTCCACTTTCAAATAAAGAATTATTTTTAGTCTGTTTCATAATTTTTTTAAAATCAATAAATTGAAAAATATTCAGCAATTGGGCCCAACGTTAAAGCGGGGAAAAATGAGAGTGCGGCAATGATCGCAATTACTCCGAATGTTACAATTCCGAAAGTGAATGTATCGGTACGCAAGGTGCCAGCAGCTTCAGGAATGTATTTTTTCTGTGCCATGATACCCGCTATCGCTATCGGACCAATAATCGGAAGATATCTGCCAAGTATCAAAACAAATCCTGTTGAAATATTCCACCACGGATTATTATCTGCCAGCCCTTCAAAACCGGAACCATTATTAGCAGCACAGGACGTGTATTGGTAAAGCATTTCAGAGAATCCGTGCGAACCCGGATTATTTAGCCAGGTGGATGGTTTTACTGCCCACCCCATTCCTCCATGTGATGATAGTATATAGGTGGATAGAGCTGTTCCAGCAAGGATGATCAATGGATGCAGCAATGCTATAATTGCAGCTATTTTCATTTCCTTCGCTTCAATTTTTCTTCCCAAAAATTCCGGGGTTCGGCCTACCATCAGGCCCGACATAAAGACTGCAATAATGAGGAATATAAAATAATTCATAAAGCCTGCGCCGCAACCTCCATAAAAAGCATTGGTCATCATTGCAAGTAACTGCATTAATCCTGAAACAGGCATGGAGCTATCGTGCATTGAATTGACAGAACCCGTTGAGATCACTGTCGTCAAAATACTCCAGTAGCCCGATGCAGCAGGGCCAAAGCGTACTTCCTTCCCCTCCATCGCTCCGGTAGTCTGGGTTACCCCCATGGAGGCAATAGTAGGACTACCCTTTATTTCATAATATATAGTCGGTATGACCAGCAGTAAAAATCCGAGGGTCATTACTCCGAAAATAACGTACGCAAGTTTCTTTTTCTTCAAATAGAAACCAAGGGCAAAAATCAAAGCCAATGGAACAATGAATTGCGCCACCATTTCCAATACATTGGTAAAATAATTCGGATTTTCCAAAGGATGCGCTGAATTAGCACCAAACCATCCTCCTCCGTTTGTACCAATATGTTTAATGGCAATCATTCCTGCGGCAGGGCCACGGGCTACATTCACAGTATCTCCCTGCACTCCCAGAAAAGTAGATTTGCCTGCATAGGAAGTTGGAGTACCATTAAATGCCAGAAGTACCGCTACCAATATGGAAAGCGGCAACAATATCCTTGTACAGCTTATTACCAGATAGTGGAAGTAATTGCCCAGCTTATCAGTTACTTTGTCCTGTAAGGCCCTGAAAATAACTGCCAGCCCCGCAATAGCTGTAGCCGCAGATACAAACATCAGGAATGTGATTACAAACAGCTGCGTCAAATACGTTACTCCGGTTTCTCCTGAATAATCCTGCAGATTACAGTTTACCAAAAAACTTATCGCAGTATTAAATGAAAGATCAGGTGTCATGCTTGGATTCCCATCAGGATTCAGGAAAAGGGATCCCTGAATAAGGAACATTATGAAGGCATACACAAACCATATCATATTAATGGTTAGCAATGCAAGCAAATGTTGCTTCCAGTTCATTTCCTTTTCAGGATTGATGCCTGATAATTTATAAATGAGCCTTTCAAAAGGCTTCATAAAATCAGTGACCGTTTTCTCTCCCTTGAAAACTTTCGCTATATACTTTCCAAATGGAATAGCAAGCAAAACTGTTATCAGGAACATGAAAACGATGCCTATTATTTCTTTAGTCATTTCAGTAGATGTTTAGAATTTTTCAGGTTTAATAAGTACGTAGCAGAGATACAGAAAAACAAGTATCGATAAAATCAGTAATGGTATCATGGTAGTAATGTTAAATGTTTTCAAAAAAATCAATGCATTTAAAAAAGAGCCAGAAGCAGAGAAGCCCTGCCAGGCCGAGAATCAGGATCGTAATTAAGGGTGTCATAATTTAATTTCTATTTAATCCGGTTTGGGATTGTTGGTTTAAAGTTCAAAGTTGTTTACTTATTATTTATAATACTTGCACAATTTATGGAATAAGTTACATAATTAACTCATTTCAAAGCAAATTTAAATTCCTCCACTATTTAATTTTATGATAAACATCAGGTTTCATATTATTTAATATTATGGAGCTGTATAGTATACCTGGTTTTGCATTTCAACCTGCATAACAGGCGGTATCAACATCAATATTTGTTGTCGAACTACATTTTCCTTATTGATGAAATGTTGAAGTGAATACAGAAATACATTTGATACTGCATTGCGTACGCATTTGTTTCCTTCACGGAAAAGTTCATACGTTACTCCAAAGCATTTTTGGAGTTGTGTAAAATCATTGTTTCTGATGCTCTCCTTTGTGTAACTGGTAAAGAGATCCATCACTTTGTAAATATTTGCACCGTTTGAATTTTCGAGTACCGGATGAAATTCCGGCAAATTGCTGTCTATAAATTCAAGTGCTTCTTTTTCGTTCATGGCATTTAATGTTTAATTGCCAAGCTATAAACGAAAGCCATGCCGAAGCATATTAAATAAATATAAACGACATTAATTTACTGAAATACAATGATTAACGATAATATTTAATGATTTGCATTATTTTAGACCATCCTAAAAGTGTATCAAAATGAAACGGTTAATATCATTTTGAGAATTATTCCAGTTCGTACTCATGAAGTTTACGGTAAAGGGTTGCGGTGCCAATGCCAAGTATTTTTGCTGCCTGGGATTTATTACCATTGGAAAGCATCAGGATTTTCTGAATATGGCACTTCTCAACAGAGGCAAGTTCCAGAGCTTTTTCTGCACTGGGATTGTCCTTTATCAGCACCTGCATTTCGTACGGAAGGCTGCTGGTAGCGAGCGTATCGGAATCAGACAAAATCACGCTTCTTTCAACCACATTTTTAAGTTCACGGATATTGCCTTTCCATTGGTGACATTTCAGTTTTTCAATGTATTCCTGACTGACAGCAAGTGTAGGTTTATTCATCTTTGCCGATGAAATTTTAACGAAATGTTTTACGAGAAGTTCAATATCTTCCGGACGTTCCTTCAAAGCTGGAAGTGTTATCTGGAAAGCGCTTAGCCTATAATATAAATCCAAACGGAAATGACCTGCATCGCATTCTTTCAGGAGGTCGCGGTTAGTCGCAGCTATAATACGAACATCTACTTTAGTGGTCGTGGTATCTCCCACCCTGATAAATTCCCCGGTTTCAAGAACCCGCAAAAATTTAGCCTGGAGGTCCTGACTCATTTCACCAACCTCATCCAAGAAAATTGTTCCGTGATTAGCTTCTTCGAAAAGTCCCTTGGCATCCTTGACGGCTCCTGTATATGATCCCGCTTTATGCCCGAATAATTCATTTTCCAAAAGATCCTTGCTGATGGCACTGCAATTCACCGCCACAAACGGCTGGGTATTCCTTTTACTTCCGCTATGGATAGCTTCCGCGAAGACCTCTTTCCCTGTCCCGGTCTCGCCAAGCAAAAGCACACTTGCATTTGTAGGGGCTACCTTTTTTGCGAGGTCAATAACAGCATCTATTATCTTTGATTTATGAATTATTTCATCAAAAGTGAACTTCTCTGATACCTGTTTTTGTAGTTGAAGGATGCGTTTTTGAAGACGAACCTTGTCAAGGGCTTTATTGATCAAAGGAATTAGTTTATCATTATCATCCCCTTTGGTAAGGTAATCAAATGCCCCGTTTTTAATTGCCTGAACTGCATTTGGAATATTGCCATAGGAAGTGAGAACAATAACTTCTAATAAGGGATACTGAGTTTTAATTTTCCCAGCCAGTTCAACGCCGTTTGCATCGGGAAGCTTAACATCACAAACCACCACATCAATATCCTCCTGCTCCAGTTTTTTAAAGCCCGCTTTCGCAGTTGCAGCTTCAAAAACATGGTATCCTTCCATGCCGATAAATTGCACCATTACCTCACGCAATTTCTCTTCATCCTCAATTATCAATACATTGGAACCTGACATAATGCCGGCAAATATACGATAGCTTTTCTCAAAGCGGTAAATCTTGTTTATGGTGGTTACTTTCCGATACA
>CAILMK010000207.1 GCA_903835275.1 uncultured bacterium
GCAATGGGTCCTGTAATTGAAGATCTTGCAAAAGAATATGAAGGCAAAGCCGTTATCGGTAAGCTGGATGTAGATAGCAATCCCGGCATTTCCATGGAATTTGGCGTGCGCAATATCCCGACCATCCTTTTCTTCAAGAATGGAGAATTGGTGGATAAGCAAGTAGGCGCTGTTCCAAAAAGCGCTTTGGTAAAGAAGCTTGAAGCGCACATGTAAGATATAATTGATCAGACAATCAAGATAATTATAGTAGAAATCCGGTGTATAGCCGGATTTCTTTTTAATATTGCATCATTCTTGCTTTCGTAAATCGTAAATCAAAAATCGTACATCGTAAATGAGTTCTTCCACCCTCAATATAGACCGCATAGATATGGAGCAGCTGCAACGCTTCGGTAACCTTGAGTTGCTGGCGAAGCAAGTGGTGGAAGGCTTTATTGTGGGTTTGCATAAGAGTCCGTTTCACGGATTCTCAGTGGAGTTTGCGGAGCACAGGTTATATAACTCAGGGGAGGCAACTAAACACATAGACTGGAAACTCTACGGACGTACCGATAAGCTTTTCGTGAAACGCTATGAAGAGGAAACCAATCTGCGCTGCCAGATTGTAATAGACAATTCTTCCTCTATGTATTTCCCTGAAAAGGGATTGAATAAAATACAGTTCTCAGTGTATTGTGCAGCATCTATTATCTATTTGCTAAAGAGGCAAAGGGACGCAGCGGGTCTTACACTTTTTTCAGACAAGATCGAAAAACATTTTCCCGCCCGCTCCAGCAATATCCATGTAAAGCTTCTTTACAGCGAACTGGAACGATTGATGAAAGGGCAGGAACTGAACAAGGTTTCCGCTACTGCAGATGCACTAAATACCGTCGCTGAAAGTATACATAAGCGTTCCCTTGTGGCTATCTTTAGTGATATGATGGATAGCTCAGATAAAAAGGAAGAACTTTTTAATGCGCTCCAGCATTTGAAATATAACGGTCATGAAGTGATCCTGTTTCATGTTATGGATAAAAAGACTGAACTTGATTTTGAATTTGAAAATCGTCCGTACTTATTTGTGGATATGGAAAGCGGTCAGAAAGTGAAGGTTTTTCCGAATGAAATAAAGGAAAGTTATCTCAATAATGTTGTCAACTACCGCAAAGAACTTAAGGAACGTTGCACCCAATACCGCATTGATTATGTGGAAGCGGATATCCGTGAAGGATTCAGGCAGGTACTTCTTCCATATCTGGTGAAGCGCGTTAAAATGAAGTAAAAATGCTTCAATTTCCGAATTGCAAAATAAACATCGGTCTGTATATAACAGGAAAGCGCGAAGACGGTTTTCATAATCTTGAAAGTATTTTTTATCCGGTTCCATTCAGGGATGCACTGGAAATTTTGCCTTCTGAAGAATTTTCTTTTCAATCATCCGGATTTAATGTTACATCCAAGCCTGAAGAAAATATTTGCGTAAAAGCATATAATCTATTAAAGGAGAAATATGATCTTCCTCCGGTGAAAATGTTTTTGTTGAAAAATATTCCGAGTGGTGCAGGGCTTGGTGGCGGATCATCTGATGCGGCATATACCTTGAAAATTTTAGACGAATTATTTGAATTGAAACTATCCGTTGGGAACCTTGAAGAATATGCTGCGATACTGGGTAGTGATTGTCCCTTCTTTATAAAAAGCCTGCCCACATTTGTAAAGGGCAGGGGAGAAATTTTAGAACAAATAAATTTTAATCTGTCAGGGAAATTCATCACGATCGTACATCCGGAAATCCATATTTCTACGAAGGAAGCATTTGAAAACATAACACCTCAGAATCCCAATACTTCACTTTTAGTACAGGCCTTATACCGTCCCATCAGCGATTGGCAGGACACAATCAAAAATGATTTTGAACCATACGCGTTTTCAAAATATCCGGTACTGCAAACAATAAAAGATACACTGTTAAATCTTGGAGCAGACTATGCCTCCATGTCCGGCAGCGGCTCGGCTATTTATGCAATTTCAGAAAAGGAACTGGATAGTAAAAATCTATTTAGTAGCTATATAACCTGGAGCGGAAAGCTTTAATTTTATCTGAAAAGTATCTTTTAGTGGTTTTGTACTTATATTTGAGTAAAAAAAACCGATAATGATAAGATTGAAATACAACTTACGTTTTCGAAATCCAATTATCGCCACTATCCTGCTTTTTGTTTTGTGCATTTCAGGCAATTATTGCAATGCCCAGGATGATTATTTTGCATGGGCGAGACAATACAGGGGAAGTGGTAGCAGTCAATCTGCCTTCGTCCTGAATGACAAAAACGGCAATATCATTATAATAGGAACATTCAACGGCAAGATGGATTTTAATCCCGGCGCAGCCACTTATTTTTTAACAGCAAAAAGCAAAGGGGATGTATTTATTCAAAAACTGGATTCTTTCGGAAATTTTTTGTGGGTAAAACAGGTAGGCGCACGTAATGGCGCAGATGTCTATGCATCAACATTGGATGCTTTTGGAAATATTTTGATTGCCGGAAATATTAAAGACTCCGCCGATTTTAATTTTGGAAAAGGCTCCAATGCCGTTGATTCCGGCGGGCAGTTTGTTTTGAAGCTGGATAATAATGGAAATTACAAGTGGTTAAATATTTGGAAAAATTGCAGCATAAGTTCAATAAGCAGTGATAGTATCGGCGAAGTTTTTACAAGTGGGAGTTTTGTTGATACGGTTGATTTTGATCCCGGTCCGGGAGTATATAATTTGATAAATAGAATTACATATTGGGGGAATGCATTTGTTGAAAAGATGGATTCTTCAGGAAAATTTATTTGGGTATCCAGGCACACTGGAAAATACACAAGAATATCTGCAAATATGGTTTGCAATCCGGCCGGTTCAGTTTTTGTTGCCGGAAATTATATTGATACTGTAAAGGGAAGTTTTTACAACTATGCTTATTTTTCAAAACTGAATCATTCAGGTAAAGAGGTATGGAATTACACTTTGAGTAATACTACCGCTCCTGGATCATATCAGGCGGCACAATGTGCTTCAATCGTTATTGATAAGAGCGGTTACCTGATTGCTGAGGGAACCTTCTCCGGTATAATAAACTATCGCGGAGTACGGACATTTAATGATTCGGGAGGATATGATAATTATATTATGATGTTGGATAGTAATGGTAGTTTTCAATGGTCCAATGAAACAAATTCCCTGTATTGGGGGGCGCTTACTACTGATTTAAATAGAAACATTTATCTGTTAGGAGCCTTTGACAATGGGGAGGATGTAGATCCGGATACCGGGAAAACTTATTTGCTCTATACATCCCCGAATTATAATAGTAGCGGTGGATATATTCAAAAGATGGATTCTAACGGAAAAAATATCTGGGCAAAGGCCATTAATTACTCCACTGCTTTTTCTTACCCTACTCCCGCATCTTATGCAAGTGCATTAAGTGTCGGTCCCCGGAGCGCCATTTATTTTACCGGTGTCTTTCAGGATTCTATGGAAATAGTGCAAGCGAAGGAAAAATTTAAATTGATATCATCTTCATACAATGATATTTTCCTTTATAGATTATCGCCATGTTATCCCAGCACAAATTCGATTACCCAATCAGCCTGTGATAGTTTTACTATCAATAAGGTTACTTATAAAACAAGTGGTGTTTATACCCAGAAATTTGTCAACTATCTAGGCTGCGATAGTATTTTAACTATTAATCTCACCTTGAATAGCAGCACTAAAACAGCTATTGCAACGGATGCCTGCAAAAGCTATACATTCTACGGAACTAAATATACCAAAGGCGGAACATACAAGCATGTTTTAACAACTTTCAAAGGGTGTGACAGTATAATACTTTTAACGCTCACATTCAAACCGGCATTTACATCCACACTCAAAGTAGAAGCCTGTGATAGTTTCAGGTTTTATGGAAAGACTTATACCTACAATGGTTATTACCCTGCTAAATTAACCAGCGTGGAAGGTTGCGATAGTAATGTAACCCTTCATTTGGGCATAAGCAGTGTTTATAAATCAATATCTCAAACAGGCAACTCTTTAAAGGCGGATCAAAGTGGTGCAAAATACCAATGGCTGGATTGCAATAATGGTTATTCGATCCTTTCAGGAGATACTAACCAGGTGTTTACTCCTGTTTACAATGGGAATTATGCAGTTACTATTGCCAGTTATCCCTGCTATGATACTTCAATTTGTTACAATGTTACCTGGGCAGGAATTAATACTCCAAAACAACAGACAGATTCAATAACTGTTTTTCCGAATCCCTCGAGCGGTTTGTTGAATATAAATTTTGGTCAGGATAATTTTACCGGGATTTTGATCATTGAAGATATGACGGGAAGGATTATTTATTCGAAAAATATTGCAGGAGTTAGCAAATCAGAAATAAATCTGCCCGTTGCGCCAAGTTTATATTTAGTCAAAATATTTTCAAATGAATGCTCAACTATTTTAAAAGTTTTGAAGCAGTAGTTTTTGTGAAATTGTAATATTTAGTTCTAATGGAAATCTGAATCAGTTAATCCTGATTGGCGCAAGATAGAATGAAAAGTGCCAACAGGAATTTCTTTTTTGCTCATGGGAACGATAACCGTCAGAACTGGATTTTGTCCTTTTCTGTATTTGGCATGACTTCCCTTTTGAGAAACGAACTGAAACCCATGTTTTTCTAAAATAGCGGTTATTCTATTTGAAGAATAAAGTTTAGGCATATTTTAGAGAAGAAAAAACGATTTCAGGGTTTTTGATTTCTTGTAAAGAGGTATTGGTATTGTCTTCAAAAAACAGTTCCAAGGCCTCCTTTAAATTGAAGAGTGCTTCTTCTTTTGTTTCTCCAAAACTGGATACATCAAC